>CAMAGI010000011.1 GCA_945833775.1 uncultured Lachnospiraceae bacterium | reverse complement strand
AAAAGCAAATGCCGCCTTCGGCGTCGCTTGCTTTTCTGCTCGCGTACATTATAGCATGTTTGGGAGGAAAAGTCTGTAAAAAAAACGAAAAAGTCATGTTGCCTGATTGGGGGATTGTATGTTAAAATAAGTTTTGTTCGAATTTGGAAAGGAGAACGGATCATGAAAACCGGAACAATTGTATTTATAATTATTTTAGTGATATTGGTAGCAATCATTGTCGCCTTATACTTTCTGGGCAAGCGTGCGCAGAAGAAGCAGGCTGAACAGAAGGAAATGATGGAGGCGAACAAACAGACCGTTTCCATGTTGATCATCGACAAGAAGCGGATGCGGCTAAACGAATCGGGTCTGCCGCAGATGGTCATCGACCAGACTCCCAAGGCAATGCGCAGAACCAAGCTCCCCATTGTCAAGGCGAAGGTCGGTCCCCAGATCATGTCCCTGGTAGCGGATGAAAAGATCTACGAGTCCATCCCCATCAAGAAGGAAGTAAAAGCCGTTGTCAGCGGCATCTATATTCTGGAGGTCAGAGGCCTGCACGGTAAATCCGAGGCAGTACCCGTCAAGAAAAAAGGCTTCTTCAAGCGTGCCCTTGAGGCTGCGCAGGAAAAAGCCGGAGCAAAACCGATCAAATAGCTCTGCATTCAATTTTCACAAGACACTCATCAAGGCTTTGCCCACCCATTTCCATACGGTAGGCAAGCCTTATTTTTATCGTCTCTTCCGATTCCAGAACGGAGAGTTTTGTGCACATAAGGTTGATCGGAATCGCCCCAAATGCAGTGTGATAGTCCGAGCAATACTCCTTTGACGGTTCAAATACCAGCCTCGTGTGGGATGCCCCCTGTCTTGTCATCTCCAGAGAAGCAGTGTCGAATTTCAGACGGCACTTCGTGGTTGTTCCGTCCTTGTCCCGCTCCTCGTAGAGAAGGTATGCTTTTTCGCCTTTCCAGAAAAGCTGCGCCTCCGTCTTAATTTCCAGCGCATCCATTCCCGCGATCTCCAGTTGTACTCTGCTGTTTTCTCTTGTCACGTCAATCTCCCTGTCGGCTATCGCCTGATCCAGTCCGAAAGCACTTCCGCAAAACGGCTTTTCAGACAGATTTTGTCGGAGCCTGCCTCCACTAATTTCCAGTAGGCATTTCCTGTAAGATCCCACTGAATCGACCGGTCCTGCTGTGCCTCTTCGGGTTCATCGCCCTCACATACCACCCGGTACGTGTCCGGCAAAACAGTAAGCTCCGGATACAAAAGCCCCCACCAGGCGATTGCTGCACACCCGAGGAGGACTTTTTTCATGCCATTACGTTTCATATCTCACCTCACTGTCGGAACCTTCTGAAATGTTCCTCACAATGAGATTATGACCGGTTTTCACCGGGCTAAACCTGCAGACGCTGTTTATCCAGACGAATCTGCCGGATAATGGCTTTCTTCTGGTTGTCAATATGGGTCTTGGCGGCCGCCGAAGCGGTCTCCTTATCCTTTCTCACAATACTCTCGTAGATGACCCGATGCTCTTCAATCAGATTATCGTGCTGAGCGGAATCCTTGATATACTCAAAGCGGTAGCGGTACATCTGCTCGGAGAGGTTGTTAACCAGCTGGATCAGTCTTGCATTTCCGGTTGCGCGCACAATGATATCGTGCAGAGCCACATCTGCCTGGGCAATCTTTTTGACATCGCCGTTTTTGACTGCCAGCTCAAAATTCCTGCAGGCATCCCTCAGCTGTTCCAGCTCCTCCTCCGTAATACGGTCACAGGCAAGCTCCACGCACAGTGCATCCATAGCACGGCGCACCTCCAACACGTCGTTCATGCTTTTCTCCGTAATTTGTGCCACTTCCGCCCCTCTTCTGGGAATCATGGTCACAAGCCCCTCCAATTCCAGCTTACGGATCGCCTCACGGATGGGTGTACGGCTCACACCCAGTTTGTTTGCCAGATGAATCTCCATAAGGCGCTCCCCCGGCTTGAGTTCCCCCGTGAGAATTGCCTGGCGCAATGTGTTGAAAACGACATCGCGCAACGGTAAAAATTCATCCATATTCATCGTTTGAAAGTTGTCCGTCATTCTTTATCCTTCCCCATTCCACACAAATCCCCATTTACAGGTTTGTAAAAACGATTGCATTGCTTCAGCAGGTCTCCGTCACGTAAATCTGTCCGGCCAGCCCCTCATCCCTTATGGCTTCGGCTGCGGTCTGCGCCGTCGCCTTATCCAGGTAGACGCCGAACACTGTGGGGCCGCTGCCGCTCATCAGACTGCCGACGCTGCCCAGGGAAAGCATGCGCTCCTTGATCCTGGCAATCACCGGATACGCGGGAATTGTCACCGTCTCAAGCACATTTCCAAAACGTTCCAGAATTCCCTGCAGACTGCCCAGTGCAATCGCTTCCACCATTCCGTCAATATCGGGATGTTTAAGGTTCTCTGCGGCGTCCAGATGCTCATACACGTACTTCGTGGAGACATTGATATCCGGCTTAGCCACCAGAAGTGTACATTTGGGCACCGGAGTCAGTGCGGTCAGTTTTTCGCCGATTCCCTCTGCGAGAGCGGTTCCACCCAGCACACAGTACGGGACATCCGCGCCGATCTTTACGCCCAGCTCCATCAGTTCCTCCGGGGTTGCCCCCAATTCAAACATCCGGTTAATCCCCTTCAGCGTCGCCGCAGCGTCCGTGCTACCGCCGGCCATTCCCGCGGCTATGGGAATATTCTTGGCCAGATGAATGCGGATTCCGTCCGCAATATGATATCGCTCCCGCATCAATTTCGCCGCTTTGAAAATCAGATTATTCTCATCTGTGGGAAGTTCACCCGAATCCGTAGTCACCACAATCCCACTGCCGCTTCGCTTTAACTCCAGCACATCGCAGATTCCCACCGTCTGCATCACCATCTTAACCTCGTGATACCCGTTCTCCAATTTGCCCAGAACGTCAAGACCGAGGTTGATCTTGGCATAGGCCTTCATCTGATACTCTGTCATGTTGCTTTTTCCCCTCAGAAGTGTATACAAAATACACGGATTGTATTTATTTTAGTACAAAACAAACTGTTTCGTCAAGCGCTATAAACTATTCTTACCATACAGCCGAAACAAAAAGTGAAAACCGGAAATATCTCCGTCACGGATGACACCCCTTCGGGGAATTGGTGCCGAGTGCACCGGAAAAGAGGGAACTTATGAGCGTAAACAATGTAACCACCACACAGGCTGCATCCGCCTACTCCTACACCGCACCTGCCGCAGCTGCAAAAAGCGGGGAGACAAGTGATGCCAAGACAACTACCGCTGCCGAGGAGACCGGCGTTGTATACGAGCCCTCCACGGAAGCACAGACCTCCTCTGCAAAGAAATCATACACTCCCGACACCGAGCTGATCAACCGATTGAAAGCAGAGGCTGATGCCAGAACCGCACAGTTTAAGGATCTGGTAGAGAAATTGATTGCCAAACAATCCACCGCTTACGGAAATGCCACGGACATCTGGTCCTTTTTAAGAAGCGGTGATTACACCGTGGATGCCGAGACCAAGGCGCAGGCACAGAAGGATATTGCCGAGGACGGTTACTGGGGTGTAAAGCAGACCTCCGATCGCATCATCCAGTTTGCTACCGCACTGACCGGCGGTGATCCCGACAAAATCGAAGAGATGCGCGAGGCCTTCAAGAAGGGCTACAAGCAGGCAGAAAAAACCTGGGGCGGTGAGCTTCCCGAGATTTCTAAAAAGACCTACGATGAGGTCCTGAAGAAATTCGACGAGATGGCTGCCCAGAATGCGGATCCCACAAAGTAGTCAATCAAAATCCCCCATCGGATTCCTCCGGATGGGGGATTTTTTATCGTTCCACAAATAATTTTCTTAACCCTGCTTCACGATCAGAAGTTTTTGACCGGGTTGCAGTTCATCGGTCTTTAAGTCGTTGAGATCCCGTAGAAGATCCACCGGAACATAGTAGCGCTTTCCGATGTTCCAGAGATTATCCCCTGCCTTTACCACATGGATAACCATACCCGGCAATTCACTCATTTTGGCGCTGTCCGGCTCGCTCACGGTAACCTGGCTGATCAGTTCTACGGGGATCGCCTGAAAGACAGTGGTCTCAAAACTTAGGACTGCTTTCACATCCATCTCCTCACCATCCAGCATGGTAACCTGTAATTGTTCCACCTGGGCGGTGATCTTCTTCATATCCTCCGATTTGATCCCGGGCACCTCCAAATGATACTGATACGGAATCTGCGCCTGCGTTGCAGAATAGGGATTCTCGTCATCCCCCGTGATGTACATGACCTTCACCTGGAGCCATCCGGTCAGTTGGATTCCATCCCCCGATACCTCCTGTCCCTCCTGCAAAACTTTTCCTTCGCTGTGCACCAGCTGCAGAACGGGCGGTGCCCCGTTTTCCGTCCGAATGCGATCGGTCACCTTGCATTTCCCGGTGACCTTGGACAGGAGCCGACGAAGGCCAACCGAATGGGACTGCGTCTCAATTTCCTTCGCAACCCCGTAGAGATCGGTCACCAGCTCCATCTTCTCATCTGCATAAACATGGATTGAGAGGTCCATGGCAAGCTCCAGGCCGATGTTTCTCTCCTCACCGTCCAGATCGGGGCGTACGCTCAGCTCATGGCTGTTGACAAGATAGCGGATGTCTCCCACGTCTCCCTCTCTGCAGCCGTGGCATTCCAGCACACCCGAGAAGGGAAGGGCCGTCTCGTAGCTGCGAATCGGGTGATCCTCTCCCTCCCCCTCGTAGAGCATGAACAGCCGTGCCTCACCCTGAACCGACAGTTTTTCATTCAGCACGCGAAATTCCACGTCGCACAGGGAAATACAATTCCACAGTATCTGAAAGACATTCGGATAGTTGGAGGGAAGCGTAAACTCCTCACGAATGCGATAAATATCGTTTTTGCAGATGGTAATCTGCGCCAGCTCCAGGGGGACCTTGCGATACTCCACTTTCTCATCCCCGTACAGCCCGATGGGCGCCTCCTCATCGTACAATTCTTCCACGGAAGCATACAGTGTCACAACGGATTGCACACTGAGTTTGCGGGAATTGATGATGCCGATACTTAAGTCTTCCACCTCCGTATCCACACGAACCGTGTCCGCAGGCATCACGCCCTGCAGGTTGATTTTCTCATCGAAAAGGATTCTGCCCTCCATATTCACAAGGCTGCAGCCGGGTTCCTGCGTATAGTAAAGCACACAGAAATTCAGTCTGCCGCGCACATTGACACAATCCGTACCGGGCTTGACCTCCTCAATCACCAGTTCTCCCCGCTCCAGGCTGATACTGCTCACATCCGGCTTGTTCTCCGAAAGATTCACATCATCTTCGAGAGCGATCTGGGTCACTCCCTCTGTTCGAATGCGGTCCATATGTATATTCTTTTTCAATAACTCCACAAAAATACCTCCACATATATACTGGTATTAGTATATATATGAAGGCATTTTGGCTTCTATTCCACCGCTCCGATCAGGTCGGTGAGATTCTCCACATGGTACTGTCTCATGTATTCTTCAATCCCCCGAACCACTTCAACCGTCGTATAGGGATTCACAAAATTCATGGCTCCGATACTCACCGCACTTGCGCCCGCGAGAATAAATTCAATGGCATCCTCCGCCGTTGCAATACCGCCCATTCCGATGATGGGAATTTTGACCGCATGGGCTGCCTGATAGACCATACGCACCGCTATCGGTTTGATCGCCGGTCCGCTCATTCCGCCGGTCTTATTGGCGATGGCAAATCGACGTCTGTGGATGTCAATTTTCATTCCGGTGAGCGTATTGATCAATGAGAGTGCGTCCGCTCCCGCCGCCTCTGCGGCTCTCGCCATCTCCGTGATGTCCGTCACATTGGGACTTAACTTCATGATGATCGGCTGTCTGGCATGCTTCTTGAGTTCTTCCGTAATTTTGAAAAGGGCGTCTGCTTTTTGACCAAAAGCAATCGCTCCCTCCTTCACATTGGGACAGGATACATTGATCTCCAGCATGGAAACCGCCGGCTCGTCGCCCAGCTTTTCCACCACCTCCACATAATCCTCAACCGTTTTTCCGCAAACGTTTACGATGATCCGGGTGTCATACTGCTTTAAAAACGGAATGTCGCGCTCAAGAAAGACATCAATCCCGGGGTTTTGTAATCCGATGGCGTTCAACATCCCGCCGTATACCTCTGCCACTCTGGGAGTGGGATTGCCGGGCCAGGGAACATTTGCCACACCCTTCGTCACCACCGCTCCCAGTGCGTTAAGATCTACAAATTCGGAATATTCCATCCCGGAACCGAAGGTTCCCGAAGCCGTCATGACAGGATTCTTAAAAGTTACTCCCGCAATTGTAATTTGTGTGTTCATCTTCATCACCCGTCCCTTTCCGTCAAATCTCTACCGTCTGCGCTTCAAAAACAGGGCCGTCGGTACAAATTCTGGCATTGTGCACATGGGAGTGATGATCGATCTCTCCCGTCTTGACCACACACCCCAGACACGCTCCCACACCGCACGCCATATGTTCTTCCAAAGAAATATATGCGGGGATCTGCGCCTGTGCGGCATACTGTTTGATAGCCCGCAGCATGGGCATAGGGCCGCATGCAAAAATCACATCCGCTAAGAGGCCATTTTTCGTGACGGCATCCATGACATTTCCCCGGGTTCCCACGCTGCCGTCCTCAGTCGCCACAAAGACCGATCCGTAGCGCTCCAGATCTTCCCGAAGAAAATTCTGCGCATCGCGATATCCCACGACAATCTGCAGATTCTCCTTTTTCATGCCCAGCCCGGCAAGTTCCTTTGCCAACTGCAGCATGGGCGGGATCCCGATTCCTCCGCCCATCAAAAAGACGCGGGTGTTCTCCTTTTCGCGGGCGCTCTGTACGGGAAAGCCGTTTCCAAGAGTTCCGAGCACAGCGATGCTCTCCCCCTCCCGGTAGGAGGAAAATTCCGCGGTTCCCTTCCCCGCAACACGGTACACGATGCGCAATGCGCCCCGGTCATCCCTCACCTCGCAAATGCTGATGGGTCTGGGCAGCAGTGTGCTCTTGTCCCTGGGGTATACACAGATAAACTGTCCCGCAGCTGCCTGTCCGGCAAGTGACGTCTCGATCCACATATCAAAAATTCCGGGTGCAATCTCCCTCTGGGAAAGCACCTTTGCCATCTGTTTTTCTTTCATACTGTCTTCCTTTCGTTCCATTGCATTGGGGAGATGGAGAATCACTCCGCCTCATATACCAGTTTCCCGGCACAGATATTGGCCTTCACAAGGCCCTTTAACCGCCAGCCGCTGAAGGGGGTATTGCAGCTTTTGGATGCGTAGTCCCCGGGACAGACATCCGCTGCGGTATCGATCAGAATCACGTCCGCAGGTCCGCCCTCCTTTAAATAGCCTGCATCCAGATGATACAGTCTTGCGGGGTTGGTGCTCATCAGTGAAAGCAGGTGCTTTAACGTCATATAGCCCCCGTCCACAAGTGTGGTAATCCCCAGCGCAAGGCTGGTCTCAAGCCCGATGATTCCGCTGGGTGCAGCCGTGATCTCGCGGGCCTTCTCCTCCGCGGAATGGGGGGCATGATCCGTCGCGATCACATCGATGGTCCCGTCCACAAGTCCTGCGATGATCGCCTGCCTGTCCTCCTCCTCGCGCAAGGGGGGATTCATCTTGGCAAGTGTGCCGTAGCGAATTGCCGCTTCCTCCGTCAGGGTAAAATGATGCGGTGTCGCCTCCGCGTGGACATGAAATCCCCGCGCCTTCGCCTGGCGCACTGCCTCCACGCCCTCCCTTGTGCTGATATGCTGGATCAGGATAGAGGCGTTTGTCTGTCCGGCAAGCTTAAGATCCCGCTCAATCAAGGAAATCTCCGCCTCTCTGGGCGATCCCCCGATACCGAAATGCATGCTGGCTTTGCCCCGGTTGATCCCGTTATCGGCAATCAGTTTCGGATCCTCCTCATGAAAGCTTATGGGCATGTCCATTGCAGCTGCCGTCTCCATGGCTTGAAGCACCAGATCCGCATCCAGCAGCGGAATCCCGTCATCCGTGAATCCCACTGCTCCTGCCTGTGCCAGTGTTGACATAGGTGTCAGTTCCTTCCCCTGCATACCCCTGGTCACATTGGCACAGCTGTACACATGGATCGGTGTCTTCTCTCCCTTATCCAGTACATACCGGAGCGTATCCACATTGTCAATGGGGGGCTTCGTGTTGGCCATCATGACCACGCCGGTAAAGCCGCCTCTTGCAGCCGCAGCCGCTCCGGTAGCAATATCCTCTTTGTATTCAAACCCGGGATCGCGAAAATGCACGTGCACATCCACCAGACCGGGGGCCACCACCAGACCTTCCGCGTCCATTACCCGGCAATCGCCCTCCGGAACATCCAGGTCAGGTCCGATTTTTCGGATACGATCCCCCTCAATCAACAGGTCCAGTTTGCCTTCCCGGCCGGATTTCGGATCGATCAGATAACCGTTTTTGATAAGTATCATTGACTGCTCCTTTCCTGTGTTCATTCACGCTCTATTGTAACACCGGCACAGTCAAATGAAAAGAAGAAACTGATCCTCTACTCAAACATGACGGGCTGCTCCAGCTTCTCTGTCTTGATGACGATGTAGGGGAACGAGGTGCTGTTCGGATCCGCTTCCCGCTCAGCCGAGGGTCCCAGCAGAGTGGTGCTGACACAGACATTGGAGTCCGTCAGATACAGCGCATCCACAGCAATGCTGTAGCCCCCTCCCTTTTGCTCTCCGTATCCGATACAGATGTAGAGATTCTCTGTGTCCGTGTAAGTAAACTTAAAGGGTTCGCCTCCCTTTTCCTCAATCAGTTTTTTCAGCTGTCCGGGAATCACTTCCTCCCCCAGAACGGTAAAATCCAGATCGCGAAGTTTCACATGCTCGTCACTCACCATGGCACATCCGGTCAAGAGAAATACACAGACGAGTGCGGCAATCCTGAGGATGTATTTTTTCATAACCGATCCTCACAGGTTTCTTTTTTGCTCCATTCTATGTACAGATTTGCGTTTGTATGCTATACTACAGAAAATAACTTCCGAGCATCTGTTCCAGGCTCCTGTGTAAATGAGAGGTATCTATGATTCGACTGATTGCCGTTGTACTGTTTGTTGCCGTTTTTTTGATTCTGTCAATTCCCGTCATGTTTGTGGAATGGATCATCGGCAAGTTCAATCCCGACCTGAAGGACCGCAGTTCCCTTGCCATTGTAAACTGGGCTTTTCGCCGGGTTCTGAATCTGGCGGGAACAAAAATGATCGTTCTGGGCGAGGAGAATGTCCCCAAGGATCAGGCTGTGCTCTATGTGGGCAATCACCGCAGCTATTTTGACATCGTAATGACCTATATCCGTGTCCCCCGTCCGACCGGCTATATTGCCAAGAAAGAGATGCTGAAAGTGCCTCTGTTGCGGGTATGGATGCGCTATCTGCACTGTCTGTTCCTGGATCGCGAGAATGTCAAGGAGGGTCTAAAGACAATTCTCGCAGCAGTGGAAAAAGCAAAGCAGGGTATTTCAATCTGTATCTTCCCCGAGGGAACCCGTAACAGGGTTGCGGATACTTTCCTCCCCTTCCACGAGGGCAGCTTTAAGATTGCGGAAAAGGCCGGCATTCCCATTGTTCCCATCACGCTGGTAAACTCCGCCGCGATATTTGAGGATCACATCCCCAAAATCAAAAAGGCCACCGTAGTCATCGAATACGGTAAGCCCATTATCATCAGCGAACTGGATAAGGAAACCCGAAAGAGCCTGGGCACCTATGTGAGCGGCATCATTCAGGAGACCTATTTCAAAAACAAGGAGCAATACTACTAAGGATCTTTTCAAAATGCATTCCATGAGAGGCTTTGATCAGAACGGTACTTCCGTTCGGGATCAGAGCTTCTTTTTGTTCTGCCAGAGCGGTCATAAGCATTTCGATATTTTCGAAATACCATATGCCGATATGCTCCTTGGAGGCGCCTGCCGCAGCACGTCTTGCCACAGCGGCATTGTACATATGTACGGAGTTTTCCCCGACACAGAGGATCCGATCGATCTCGCAGTCCACCGCATATTCTCCCACCGACGCATGCATGGCATCGGAATTGTCTCCCAGTTCGAACATATCCCCCAGAATTGCAGTTCTTTCGGTATCCGCCAGAGCAAGCAGGTCCAGAGCCGCTTTCATAGACACCGGATTGGCATTGTAACAGTCATCAATCAGAGTTCCCCAGTCGGTTTGGATCAGATTGCTTCTTCCTGACACAGATGTCACTTTCTCGATTCCTTCCCGAATCTGCTGCGGTTGCAGGCCTAACAGTCCTCCGACACAGGCCGCTGCTGCTGCATTTACTACCATATGCTTCCCGGGCAGCGGAACCTTGACGGAAAACTTCGACCCGTCCGCAAGATGGAGCACGGTATCACTTCCCCATAGGCCCCGGCTCACAATTTCGTCCGCATAGACCTCCTCCCGGTCCGTTTCCCCCAGCCCGAAGAAATGCGGAACGAAACTTCGTCCGTTCCTCTCCACCTTTTCCACGGTGATCAGTTTATCGTCCCCGCCAAACAGACACACCTGTCCGTCCGGCTGCATAAAATCAAAAATTTCGGATTTTGCCTGTAAAATCCCGTCCCTGGTTTTGAGATTTTCCAGATGACACTGTCCAATATTGGTAA
The DNA here is from genome assembly GCA_945833775.1 of uncultured Lachnospiraceae bacterium. Taxonomy (GTDB): domain Bacteria; phylum Bacillota; class Clostridia; order Lachnospirales; family Lachnospiraceae; genus Acetatifactor. Next base: position 26,437 of record CAMAGI010000011.1, on the reverse strand, counting down.
TCACGCAGATATCGGGACGTGCCATTTTACTCAGGCGGTGCATCTCTCCAAAATCGCTGATCCCCATCTCCACAACTGCTGCCTCGGTCTCCTCGGTAATGCGAAGGAGTGTCAGCGGGACACCGATTTCGTTGTTAAAGTTACCTTCTGTTTTCAGTACCCGGTATTTCTGTGCCAGAACACCGGCGATAAATTCCTTGGTACTGGTCTTACCCACGCTTCCGGTAATCCCGACCACGGGAATGGTCAGTTTACCGCGATAGTATTCCGCAAGCTCCCGAAGCGCCTGCAGAGAATTCTCAACCAGACAATAGCTTCCCCAGGAGTCCGTCCGGACACCGCACTCCCGCTCCACCGTCTCCGGAGAGTTCTCTGTGATGACGAAAGCTGCGCCCTTCGCAAAGACATCCCCGATAAACCGATGCCCGTCCACACGCTCCCCCACGGTGGCAACAAAGACAGCACCCGGTGTCACCCTGCGGGAATCCAGAACCACGCCGCTCACCTTGCGGGATACCAGTTCGTCATATTTCGCCTGGGACGCATCAACCACACAGCCGCTCTCTACCGCCTTCAGCTCACCGCCGCAGACCTCTGCAATCTCTCGAATTGTCAAGTTCATAAGGTTCATCCTCATCTACAGTGCAAGCAGCTTCTCGCACAGTTCATTAAAATCAATTCCTACCGCTGCCGCCTCCTGGGGCAAAAGAGAGGTGGGGGTCATCCCGGGCAGGGTATTGGCCTCCAGACAGTAGGGGTTTCCCTCCGCATCCATCATAAAGTCCATGCGCGCATACGCTTTCATGCGCAGAGCCGCAAAGACACGCTCCGCGATCTCCTGCATCCGCTTTGCCGATTCGACGGGCAGATCCGCCGGGCAGGTCTCAATCGTGCTCCCCGCCTGGTATTTGTTCCTGTAATCATAAAATCCCTGCTTGGGAGCGATCTCAATCACGGGAAGCGCCTTGCCCTCGATGACACCCACCGAGAACTCCCGTCCCTGTATGTACTGCTCCACGATCGCTTCATTGTCATAGGCAAAGGCCTCTTTCAGCGCCCTCTCATACTCCGATGCGTCCCGTGCAATGCTGACTCCCACGCTGGAGCCGCCGCAGCAGGCCTTCACAATCACGGGGTATGCGATGGAAGCCGGGCTATTCTCCCCTTTCTTAATGCGAAATCCCTGGGGGGTGGGAATCTGATGTGCCGCGAAAATGTCCTTGGTAATTCCCTTGTCCATGGCCATCGCAGAGCTTACGAAATCCGTTCCGGTGTAGGGAATTCCCAGCAGTTCAAAGCACGCCTGAATTTTGCCGTCCTCGCCGTTGGCTCCGTGCAGTGCCATAAACACTTTGTCTGCGCTCTGGCAGATTCGGAGCACATTGGGTCCAAAGAAGGACCGCCCGCCATCTTTTCTGAGTGCCTTTATCGTCTCGATGTCCGGGTTCTTATCGCTCACCGCACCGATCTGAGCCGCCCAGTCCACATCCCGCTCGAAAATCCCCTCGGGATCGTCCTCATATCCCAGATAGACGTCCAGGAGCACGGCCTGATGCCCCTTCGCTTTAAGCGCCCTGTAAATCATGCTCCCGGAGCACAGGGAAACATCCCTCTCCGTACTGATACCGCCTGCCAAAACCACAACTTTCATCCTTGTCACACCTTTCTAATTGTTCGCATTTACCATTTGTGCCAGCAGAAAAACGTAATCGCCCCGATCCCCTTTCGTCGGGTAGAAGGAGGTACAGTCTCTGTTTCTGCCCATCAGGTAATGCAAAAACTCTTCCAGCACCGCGCGATACTGGAGACTGTCCAACACATAATTTGCAAAGGACATTTCAACCGCCCGTTTCAGAAGAGCCTCCTCTCCGTTGTTGCGCGCACGATACGGGTGAATCATCTCCTCATAGCATCCATCCAGTTCCTCCACACGGGCGAGAAGATTTTCCATGAAGGTCTCGCAGAGCTCCACATCCACCTTCTGTCTGGTTGTCATGTATGTCATGCTCCCGTAGAGATAGCCGCTCTGTTCAAAGTAACTGGAGCTTTTCTGGAAAAACGTCTTATATTCCTGAATCTGCTTTCGATAGGTATACAATCCGGTCGCGCGGTAGAGCTCCGTCACCGCATAAAAGCTCTCCGCATCCTCATGCAGTGTAGACTGTGTCTGCTCGTATACCGCGCTGGCTCTTTTGAGGCATTCCGTTGCATAATTCCGATCATATTTCTGATAGAGGTAGCTGTACTTGGCCAACACCGCCGCATACAGGGATGTTTCCTCCGAATCCATCCGGGTAGTATCCATGTCCTTAAACCACCCGGCCAGCTCCGCCATAAATTCCGGCGTCGCTTCCTTCTCATCGGTCTGATAAATACTTCCGTACCATTCATATGTAGTGAGCAGCGCATTTATCTCCCCGAGAGACACACTTTTGTCATGGCAGGCCCCGACAAGCTCCCGGTACAAATCCCGAAACAGTGTTTCGTAGAAATCATCCCGCACGGAGAATGTAAGAGACCGGCCGATCCCGGAACCATACAGATAGTATTCTCCGGGTGTGGAAAACTCTTCAAAATCCGCGTATCCGATATAGTATCCGCTCTCCTCGTCGTAGGTCACATCCTCGATGCCGCCGCGATAGACCTGCGCCCCGTCTTCCTCTCTTACCAGCACATATTCGTCCGGAAGCCTCTTCCCCCACAGAGTCGCACTTTTGGGGGCGTCGGACTGATACCCGGAACAATCGACTGCAATCTTGGGCTGCATATGCGGCACGGTATACTCCAACACCGGCACATCCTCCATGGATGTGGCCGAGACAAGCGTACTGTGCCCCTCCTGTGGAGTACTGTTATCCCCGCAGCCGGCAAGCGCACCCGCCAAAAGTCCTATGATGATAAGCATTGCGCTTGTTTTTGTTAACCATTTCAATAGCGTTTCCTCCACCACCTTATTTTATCACGAATTTGATAGAAAGCAATGCCTTTCGTGGTCACAGCCTTTTTCGTGATCGTACACAATGCAACCGTCGATTATCGTGTAAAGTGTCCTGGTAAAGACCTCCATCGGATTGCCGTCGTAAATCGCGATATCGGCATCCTTTCCCACTTCCAGACTTCCCATCCGGTCTGCGACTCCGCAGATGATCGCCGGATTGATGGTAATTGCCCGATACCCTTCCTCCAGGGGAAGTCCTGCCTTCACCGCAAGACCTGCGCACAGAGGAAGCGACTGAATCAGGGAGACCGGATGATCGGTTGTGATTGCACACAGCAACCCCTCCCTCTGCAGAACGCCGATCGTCTTAAATGCCACATTCTGCACCTCAATCTTACTGCGGCTGGTCAGATCCGGACCGACGATGGCGGGGTATCCCTCCCGGGCAAGCTCTTCGGCCACAAGGTGCCCCTCCGAACAATGATCCAGCGTCATTTTCAAGTCGAATTCCTTCGCTATTCTTATAGCTGTAAAGATGTCATCCACCCGATGAACATGGGCCTTTAGGGGAATCTCTCCCTTTAGCACCGGAATCCAGCATTCCTTTTTAAAATCCGGCTGAAAATCCGTTCCATCCCTCTCCGCCTTTTCTTTCGCGCGCAGATAACCGACCGCACTCCACAATTCCTCCCGCAGTAGCCCGGCGATTGCCATGCGCGTGGCCGGGCTCCTGCCCTGACCGGAATAATTGACCTTCGGATTCTCTCCGAAGGCCACCTTCATCGCTGCAGGTGCTTTGACCACCAACTCGTCCACTCTCCTGCCGCAGGTTTTTAACAGGGCAAATTGTCCGCCGACCACATTGGAGCTCCCCGGTCCGATCATGGCAGCCGTGATGCCTGCCCGCACCGCATCGTGGAAGGCCGCGTCCATGGAGTTGATGGCATCCACTGCCCGAAGCCAGGGAGTAACCGGGTTGACTGTCTCGTTGCAGTCATCCCCCTCCATCCCCTTCTTCTCTTCGGTAATGCCCATATGGCAATGGGCTTCTATGATCCCCGGCATAATGATGCCGTCCGAAATCTCGAGGACGCGCTCCCCCGGCCGGGGGTTATACGCTACCTTGCCCTTCTCGCCGATGGCGTCAATTTTGCCGTCCACAATGTGAAGGATTCCGTCCAAAATCGGTTCTCCGGACATTGTGAGAAACTTACCGCCGACAATATACATAAACCGCTACCTTCCGTTATTTTACTCTCCCGGTTTCCGGTAAGCACTGTCCTCAAAACAGATTTTCCGGATTGATGGGACTGCCGTCCTTCTCCAGTCGGAAATACAGATTGCTGCCCTCCGCTGCAAAATACTTCGTGGGAGCCGCTACGGACGCGATCACATCCCCCGCATTCACGTAGCTGTCAACGGAGACGACAATGTCCTTAAGCTGCCCGTAGGTTGCGTAATAACCGTTTCCCAGATCCAGTGTGAGTGCTTTTCCGATCTCGGAATCTTCAAAGATGCTGATCACTTTTCCGGCTGCACACGCGCTCACGCCGGTGCCCTCGACTGCACTGATCATCACTGCAGGGTTGTATTTATACTGATCCAACGTGGCAAAATAGATACTGCTTCCCATGCTGTAGTGAAGAAGAATGTCTCCTTCCAGCGGTCGTACAAGGCCATCGGCCTCGTTGAATGCAAGCGGCATCGCAACTTCCACCTGCTCACCCGCCGTCTCCTGTGCAGGCTCGCTCTGTGGTGCCTGTGTCTGGGCTTCGGTATCGGAAAGATTGTTCTTCGTACCGACGTCCTTCGTACTACTGTCCTTCTTGCCATTTTCCTTCTCGCTGTCCTTATTCCTGCCTGTAAGTCCGGGGATCTCTACCTGTGTGGAATCCGCTTCCAAGGGCATGTAGTCCAGATCGGAATTCGGGGACTCCTGCAGCAGATCACTGTCCCCTACGGGCGCGTTTTGCGCAATCCCGGTGTCGGGGTTGTTTTGGATCTTACTCTCCGCATTGTTCTCAAGTGCCGTGAAATCCACCGAATAGCCGTTATCCTGCTCCTTGTTTTCCTGATTTTTCATAAAGAGACCGGTCATGGTGAGCGCTGTCAAAACAAATACGGAGGAAGCAATCATGATAATGCGTTCTCTTCTGATATTGTTATTTGTACTCTTTTTCATTGCCTTTCCTTCCTTTATACCGCTTGGGGTGATTTACATTTCGTTGCCTTCGCTGTTATTTTTACCTGTTTGTCTTGAAATATACAAAAAAACAGACAGCAGATTTCTCCGCCGTCTGTTTTTCTTTGATTCGTTCAAAATACTATAATGACATTTCTGTCACATTTACACTTGCCCCGGATCTCCCGAAAGGACCGGCTTCGCCAGGTCCACGTGCTGTACGGTTCCCACATTGCCGTTTTCATAGAGGAAAATCCCCGAAGCCCGCACCGCGCCGGTTGTCTGACCCATTCCGCCCTTCATCGTAAAGTCCGTGGAAACATTCTGAAGGCAGATGGCTCCCACGCCCTTGTCCGCCAGTCTGTAGAGGACGCTCCTGCCGTTCTCGTCCCGACACCAGATTTGCAACTTGTCCCAGACCGCATCGTTTTCGTCAATCCAGCCGTTGCCGTCCTCATCATAGCGGGCCAGATCCGCAAAACCGTTTCCGGATGCCGTACCGAAGAGTTCACTGCCATCGTTAATCTCTCCGTCGCCGTTCTTATCCAGCGCAAGATAACCGCTGCCGCTGCCCAGATTGGATACCTCATCCTCCACGCCGTCCGCGTCTATGTCAAAATAGAATGTCTGATCCGAAAGCTGCGCACTGTCCACATCCAGATTGATTACCAGAGGATCACAGAAAGCGAAGGAAGCGACCTCCAGATCCTCACGGAAGTACTCTTGGAAGGACCGGCTCATCCCCACATTGACCTGGAAATTAATCTCTCTGCCATCGGAGGTTTTCACCGTGCCCATCGTGGAAAAGGTTGTATCCTCGTATTCCTCGTAATAGCTTTCCTGCATATAGAACAGGCTTTTGAAGGTCTGTACGGGCATGACCGTGTTTTGCTCCGATACCGGGCCGGACAGATCGGTCTGCTTGAAACCCGTACTGTTATCCTCCATACGGGAATACTGCCTGCCTCGTCTTGCCCCAAACAACAAATCAAAAATATAGCGCACGGTCAACTGCCGGAGCTCCGTAACCGTGTTGTCGGCAGATGAATGCACGACAAATCGCGGAGCGGTTACACTGAACCGATTCTGCCACTGTTCCAGAACGGAGTTGCTTTTGTTCTCCGCCTTCTCCTGTGTATCGGTCTGTGTCCGATCGTTCTCACCTTCCCCTGTCACAGTCGCATCCAGTGCGTCCTGCCTGCCCTCCCGGGCTGCCTGATATTCCTTTATGGCAAACTTTCTTACGGTCGTTGTAGAAGACCTGTAATTTCTTGCGGATTCCATTCCTACTGTCGCGGAATCAATTTTCAATCCTATTTTCTCCCTCTGCGCCCGCCACATTCCGATGTCTCTCCAGAAAATGACGTCCGTGTCATACTTCTGTCATACCATCGGAACCGCTTTTACGGACACTTCCCTGTCCCCCATAAAAAAGACGGCACTGTACGGGAAATCCATTTTCCCATACAAGTACCGTCCGTGGTGTCGCTCACATATACTTGGCAGGACGTCGGCCGAACGTCTCCGCCTGTACCATGTATATCGACAGGTTTTGTTAAAAGTTTAGGAGAAATTCCTCTGTTATGACGGCATGCCACCGCCGTTTGGATATTTCTTTGCCATGACAATGGCTACAAGCTCTTTGGGAACAACAATATTGTTTCCGAAGGGGTTGATGACAAAGCCGTTGGCCGGGCTGGCATTTCCGTTGGAATCCTGTCCGAAGAGCATTCCGGCATAGTCCTCAAGCTTTACCGCAAAGAACGGAACGGAATCCTCATTCTTCCACTTTTTCATTTCCATCTGATCCGTAAAGGCCAGATAAAACTGTTTTCCGTCGGGTGCCTTCAGCTGCGGGAATCCCACTCTGCATCCCTGCGCCAGATGCATCCTGCCGTCGGCATCGATCTCCGGCGGAGGCATGATATCCGCCGGAAGCATCAATTTTGCCTCCGACAGCTCATCCAGGAATAATTTGCGATGCTCCGGTGAGTCCTCCTCCTTTAATACCTCCAGGATACCCACCAGAATCGGATTGGTAACTGTCTTGTTAAATTCCATATTTTCCTTTCTCCGGACAAACTGACAGATATTTCTGTATTTTTGTCCATCGGTCTTACCATCAGCTTCTTACACGCGGTTATAATTGATCAGACATCCCTTCAGAATGATCTGTCTCTCCTCATCGGTAAGCTCACCCAGCCGAAGCTCGAATTCCTTCATCGATCCGCTCTCGGGAGATACCACATAAGCCTTGATTTCATCGATTCTGTCTCTCACTGCCTTCTGAATGCCGGGCACAAAGATGTAATCGAGATTTTTGAAGGGAAGTTCACCCTCCGGAATCAGGAAGGGAAGCATACCCCAGTTGATCAGGTTGGAACGGTAACGCTTGGTGGCATACTCATTTGCGATATTGGCCCATCCGCCGAGCACTTTCTGACAGCTTGCCGCCTGCTCTCTTGCGGATCCGTCACCGGGTTTTACTGCGAAGATCGTAGATCCGAAGCCGGTATTCTCATGGCTGGCATCGGCAAACATCGTCTTGATCGTCTGCATAAGGGGCTTTACATCCGGATGTGCCTGGCAGGGGTGCTCTCCTGCCATTCTCGCCTTTTCAGCCCTCTGGATATCCTTGGCACGTCCGACGTACTCGGGGTCCTTTCTGGACAGAGTAAATTCTGCCAGTCCCAGCGGATTGGAACGATAGGATGAGGTTTCGCCGGAAGGAATCAGTTCATCCGTGGTCGTCACGGGATCATGGATTTCGCTGACCACACGCAGGACCAGATTCTCGGGAAGCTCACCCATTGCGGGCCAGTCCTTGATATTGGGACCGAACTGAATCTCCTGATCGGGATCTGCAACACCATGGGAGTCAAATACACGGTTCGCATAAATCTTGCTGTCAAAATGGTAGCGATATCTTCCGAGCTCCCCGTCGAACTCCGTCGCGGGAGTCAGACGTCCCCGGTTGGCTGCGGTCGCGGCAATGGATCTTGCATCCATCAATGCGACAGATGAGATCTGACCGTTCTGCAGCTTGCTGCCTTCACGGTTGGGGAAGTTTCTGGTGGAGTGACGGATACTGAATGCATTGTTTGCAGGAGTATCACCCGCTCCGAAGCAGGGTCCGCAGAAAGCGGTCTTCATCACCGCACCGGTCTCCATAATCGTTGCTGCACAGCCGTTTCGGATCAGTTCCATATAGACCGGCATGGAAGCAGGATATACACTCAGCGTAAATCCATCCGAGCCGATATAGCGGCCCCTCAGGATGTCTGCTGCGGCACAGATGTTTTCGAATCCGCCGCCGGCACAGCCCGCTATAATCCCCTGATCCACATAGAGATGACCGTCCCGCACTTTGCTCCTTAAGGAGAAATCCACCGCGCCGTCCAGGCTTACCAATGCGCGCTTCTCGGTCTCTGCCAGAATATCCTCCAGGTTCGCGTTGAGTTCCTCAATGGTGTATGTGTTGCTGGGATGGAAGGGCATGGCGATCATGGGGCGAACCTGATCCAGATCCACAACGATCATGCCGTCATAATAAGCAACTTCTCCGGGTGCCAGCTCCCGATACTCCTCGCTGCGCCCGTGAATCTCGTAAAAGTCTTTGATCTCATCATCGGTTTTCCAGATGGAGGAAAGACAGGTAGTCTCCGTGGTCATTACGTCAATGCCGATACGGAAATCAGCAGACAGACTGGCCACTCCGGGACCTACAAACTCCATCACCTTATTCTTGACATAGCCGTTTTTAAATACTGCACCGATAATCGCCAGAGCAACGTCCTGCGGACCAACACCCTTTACCGGTGTCCCCTTCAGGTACACACCCACCACACCGGGCATATTGATGTCGTAGGTCTGGTTCAAAAGCTGTTTTACCAGTTCGGGACCGCCCTCTCCCATTGCCATGGTTCCGAGTGCACCATACCGGGTATGGGAATCCGAACCAAGGATCATCTTCCCGCCTCCGGCAAGCATCTCCCGGGCATACTGATGGATGACGGCCTGATGAGGAGGAACGTACACTCCGCCGTATTTTTTGGCACAGGTCAGTCCAAACATGTGGTCATCTTCGTTGATGGTACCGCCCACCGCACACAGGGAATTGTGGCAGTTGGTGAGCACATAGGGCATGGGGAATTTGGTCAGTCCCGATGCCCTCGCAGTCTGGATAATGCCGACAAAGGTAATATCGTGGCTGGTCAGCTTGTCAAAACGGATTTTCAGCTTGTCCATATTCCCGGACGTATTGTGGCTCTTCAGAATACCATATGCGATGGTGTTCTCGACAGCCTCCTGTCTGGAAACGGTTCTGCCGGTTTTCGACGCAATCGCCGCTGCCGCATCTGCGGAATCGGGAATAATCTCTGTACCCTTTACCAGGTATGCACCGCCTTGCAGTAATTCGATCATATTGCTCCTCCTGTAAAATCATAAGACTAAATTATTATTTCAAAATCACCTTATCCAGGTGCCAGATCTCGTCCACGTACTGCTGGATGGTTCTGTCGGAAGTGAACTTGCCGCAGCAGGCAACGTTTAAGATGGCGCTCTTTGCCCAGCCCTCCGCATCGCGGTATGCCTTCTCCACTCTCTTCTGTGCCTCAGCATAGGACTTGAAGTCCTTCAGGATAAAGTAGGTATCGGCCTTGGAAGTACTCAGGGTATTGAGCAGGGAATTGTAAAGAGGCCGAAACAATTCCCGGTCTGCACTGTACGTGCCGTCCACCAGCTGGTCCAGAACACGCTTGATGTCCGGATCACTGTTGTAGATGTCCATGGGATTGTAGCCGCCGTGGTTCTCAAAGGCAATGACCTCATCGGAGGACAAGCCGAAGATAAAGGCATTTTCCGCACCGACTTCCTCGACAATCTCAACATTTGCACCGTCCATGGTCCCCAGGGTGAGGGCGCCGTTTAACATAAACTTCATGTTACCGGTTCCGGAAGCCTCCTTGGATGCGGTGGAAATCTGCTCGGACACGTCTGCTGCCGCAAAGATAATCTCCGCGTTGGAAACATTGTAGTTCTCAATGAAGACAACCTTGATGCGTCCGCCGATGGAGGCATCGTTGTTGATCACCTCAGCAACCGAGTTGATCAACTTGATGGTCAGCTTCGCATTGCGGTAACCTGCGGCTGCCTTAGCACCGAAGATGAAGGTTCTGGGATAGAAATCCATGGAAGGATTTGCCTTCAACTCATTGTACAGATGCATCACGTGCAGAATATTGAGAAGCTGTCTCTTATACTCATGGAGTCTCTTAACCTGTACATCAAAGATGGAGTTGGGGTCTACAACGACACCGTTGTGCTCCAGAATGTACTGTGCGAGACGTACTTTATTCTGATGCTTAATGTCCATGAACTCCTTCTGAGCCTTCTTGTCACCTGCCAGCTCCTTAAGGCCTGCAATCTTGGGAAGATCCGTGATCCAGCCGTTTCCGACCTTTGCGGTCACCCAATCCGCAAGCAGCGGATTGCCGTGCAGCAGGAATCTTCTCTGGGTGATGCCGTTGGTCTTATTGTTGAAGCGCTCCGGAAACATCTCGTAGAAGTCACGCAGCTCCTGTTTTTTGAGAATTTCCGTGTGCAGTCTGGCAACACCGTTTACGGAGTAGCCGGCCACGATTGCCATGTGCGCCATCTTCACCTGTCCGTCATAGAGGATCGCCATTTTGCGGATCTTTTCCTGTACATCCACACCGTAAATTCCGGAGTATTTCTGCTCAATCTGCGCTACAAAGCGGCGGTTAATCTCCTCAACGATCTGGTAGATTCTGGGGAGCAGTCTGGAAAACAGATCGATGGGCCATTTCTCCAGAGCCTCCGCCATAATGGTATGATTGGTATAAGCGCAGGTACGGGTTGTGATATCCCATGCCTCTTCCCAGGAGAGATTGTAGTCGTCCAACAGGATTCGCATCAGCTCGGGTACCGCCACGGTAGGATGGGTGTCGTTGAGCTGGAAGGTAACCTTCTCAGGGAATTTATGAATATCATCATGCTTGCGCATGAACTTCTCCACAGCCTCCTGCACGGACGCAGAGATGAAGAAATACTGCTGCTTCAACCGCAGTTCCTTGCCCGCATAGTGATTGTCGTTGGGATAGAGGACCTCCACGATATTGCGGGCAAGATTCTCCTGCTCAACAGCCTTCTGGTAATCGCCCTTATCAAAGGAATCCAGGTGAAATACCTCCATGGGTTCGGCATCCCAGATGCGCAGGGTGTTCACAATACCGTTGCCATATCCGACAATGGGACAGTCAAAGGGAATCGCCCTCACCGCCTGATAGTCCACCTGTTGAAAGTGATTTCTGCCGTTTTCATCGCAGTACATCGTGACACGGCCGCCGAACTTGACGGTCTTTGCATACTCGGGTCTGCGAAGTTCAAAGGGATTGCCGTCCTCCAGCCAGTTATCGGGGACCTCCACCTGATAGCCGTCCCGGATCTGTTGTTTGAACATGCCGTAGCGATACCGGATACCGCAGCCGTAGGCGGGATAACCCAGAGTTGCAAGGGAATCCAGAAAGCAGGCTGCAAGACGTCCCAAACCACCATTTCCAAGTGCTGCATCGGGCTCCTGATCCTCCACCAGGTTCAGATCCAGACCCATTTCCTCCAGCGCCTCGGCAACGGGCTTATATGCCTTCATGTTGATCATGTTGTTGCCAAGGGCACGGCCCATCAAAAATTCCATGGACATATAATAGACCATCTTCGGATCCTGCTTGTCATATGCACGCTGGGTCTCGATCCAGTTGTCCATGATCTGATCCTTTATTGCAAGGGATACTGCCTGAAATACCTGCTTGGGGGTAGCCTCCTCCAGATCCTTGCGATACAGTGTCTTGATGTTATAAATCACGCTTCTTTTGAACAATTCCTTGTCAAATTTTTCTCTTTTGGTAACTGCGCTTTTCATATTTTCCCTCCTCCTTCACATAAGGTTACACGCGTTCCACGGAAATCGTGACCGTCTCACCGTTCACGTTCCATTCCTTTGCCACCGCGTAGGTTACATCTTTCGTAAGTACATCCGCAAGCACCTTTGTGCGGATTGCATCCGCATTCCCGGCTGCGATCTCACTCAGCTTATCATTGCCGTTTAAAGAGACACGAATGTGATCCATGACCTCAAAACCGGAATCCTTGCGCATGGTCTGGATCTTGCTGATGATCTCATACACAAAGCCTTCCTCGATCAGTTCCTCCGTGAGGTTGGTATCCAGCACAACTGTCATCCGGTTGTCTTCCTGGGAAACATAGCCCTCCTTCTGAGCCATGCTGATCAGCAGGTCATCCTTGGTAAGCTCCACCGCAGTACCGTCCACATCAAACTTCAGGACTCCGTCCGCGTTCAGTGCATCCATCGCCGTATTTCCATCCAGGGAAGCGAGCATCTTCTGGATGCCGCCAAGCTGTTTGCCATATTTGGGACCTACCGTGCGGAGCTGGGGTTTGAAGGTATAGGAGGTAAAGTCTCTCACATCGTCCGTGAATACTACTTCCTTTACATTCAGTTCATTCTCGATGATGGTCACAAAATAGTCTCCCAGACCGGAAACACTCTCCTGTGCCTTCACATACATGCGGCTTAAGGGCTGACGGTTCTTGGTAGCCGCCGCGTTTCTGCAGGCACGTCCCATGCCCACGATATCCAGAACAAGTTCCATATCCTGCTCCAGCTTTTCATCAATCCAGGCGGTTTCCACCACGGGGAAATCGCACAGATGGATACTCTCGGGCGCCGTCTTGTCATTCTCGCATACCAGATTCTGGTAAATATCCTCGGTCATGAAAGGAATCATGGGTGCTGCCGCCTTGCAGACGGTTACCAGGGCGGTATACAGCGTCATATAGGCATTGATCTTATCCTGCTCCATGCCCTTCGCCCAGAAACGCTCACGATTGCAGCGGACATACCAGTTACTCATCTCATCCACGAAATCCTGAAGCGCCTTTGCAGCCTCGGGGATGCGGTATTTGTCCAGATTATCGTCCACCGTGCGAACAACCGTGTTGACTCTTGAGAGGAGCCATCTGTCCATCACGTTCAGTTTGTCGTAATCCAGCGTGTAGCGGCCTGCGTCAAAGCCGTCAATATTTGCATAAAGGACGAAGAAGCAATAGGTATTCCAGAGAGTACCCATGAACTTACCCTGCCCCTCGGAAACCGCCTTGCCCGAAAAACGCTTGGGAAGCCAGGGAGCCGAGCTGGTGTAGAAGTACCAGCGGATCGCATCTGCGCCGTAGGTCTCCAGGGCATCGAAGGGATCCACCGCATTTCCTTTGCTCTTACTCATTTTCTGTCCGTTTTCATCCTGGACATGCCCCATGACGATGACGTTCTCGTAGGGTGCCTTATTGAACAGCAGCGTGGACTCGGCAAGCAGGGAATAGAACCATCCTCTGGTCTGATCCACAGCCTCGGAAATAAACTGTGCCGGGAACTGCTGCTCGAATACTTCTTTATTCTCAAAGGGATAGTGATGCTGTGCGAAGGGCATTGCGCCGGAATCAAACCAGCAGTCGATTACTTCGGGCACACGTTTCATCTGTCCGCCGCACTGAGGGCACTTGATGGTGATCGCATCGATGTAGGGACGATGGAATTCCACCGTTTTGGCTTCTTCATTGCCGCTCATCCGGTACAGCTCCTCACGGCTTCCCACCGCATGCTGGCAGCCGCATTCACACTCCCAGATATTGAGAGGAGTTCCCCAGTAACGGTTTCTGGACAGGCCCCAGTCCTGAATATTCTCCAGCCAGTTGCCGAAACGTCCCTCACCGATGGACTGAGGGATCCAGTTGATTGTGTTGTTGTTGCGCACCAGATCGTCCCGCACGGCGGTCATCCTGATGAACCAGGATTCCCGTGCATAGTAGATCAGGGGCGTATCGCATCTCCAGCAGAACGGGTAATCATGTTCAAACCTGGGTGCGTCAAAGAGCTTTCCTTCCGCATCCAGATCCTTTAAGATCACCGGATCCGCTTTCTTGACAAAGAGTCCTGCATAGGGCGTATCCTCGGTCATGTTACCCTTGCCGTCCACAAACTGAAGGAAAGGAAGATCATAATTGCGCCCGATCCGTGCATCGTCCTCACCGAAGGCGGGAGCAATGTGTACGATACCGGTACCATCCGTCATTGTGACATAAGTGTCACATGTCACAAAATGTGCCTTTTTATTCTGCTTCGCCGCAGTTTTACCTGCACACTCAAAGAGGGGCTCATAGGCCCTGCCTTCCAGATCTCTTCCGGCGTAGGTCTCAAGTACTTCGTAGGCTGTCTTCCCTTCCTCGGCGAGCGTCCCGAGCACCTTATCCGCCAGTGCCTGCGCCATATAATAGGTACGTCCGTCACAAGCCTTCGCCTTGATGTAGGTCTCCTCCGGATTCACGCAGAGGGCGGTATTGGAGGGAAGGGTCCAGGGCGTGGTCGTCCAGGCCAGGAAATACGCATCCTCATCAACTGCCTTAAACCGAACAATTGCAGAACGTTCCTTTACGGATTTGTAGCCCTGCGCAACCTCATGGCTGGAAAGAGGCGTTCCGCAGCGGGGACAATAGGGCACAATCTTAAAGCCCTTATAGAGGAGCTTCTTGTCCCAGATGGTCTTTAATGCCCACCACTCGGACTCAATATAATCATCGGTATAGGTGACGTAAGGATTGTCCATATCCGCCCAGAAACCGACGGTTCTTGAAAAATCCTCCCACATTCCCTTGTATTTCCACACGCTCTCCTTACACTTGTCAATGAAGGGTGCAAGACCGTACTGCTCAATCTGCTCCTTGCCGTCCAGACCGAGAAGCTTCTCAACCTCCAGCTCAACGGGCAGACCGTGCGTATCCCAGCCGGCTTTTCTGGGTACCATATAACCCTTCATAGTACGGTAGCGGGGAATCATATCCTTGATGGTACGGGTCTCCACATGTCCGATGTGGGGCTTTCCGTTTGCGGTAGGCGGTCCGTCATAGAAGGTGTAGGTCTCACCTTCCTTGCGCTGCTCCATACTCTTGCGGAAAATGTCGTGATCTGCCCAGAATTTCTCAACTGCTTTTTCGCGTTCCACAAAATTCAGATTCGGGTTTACCTGTTTGTACATTTCTGACTCCTTTCTGATCCATAAAAAAGGCTCCGTCCCGTAACAGGACGAAGCCTACAGCCTACATACCACCTCTTACAACGTACCTGCCTTTCTGCAATCTGCAGCAGTCGGGATGATACGGTTCCCCGTAACGAGAGGATCACGTCCGAAACTACTCACGGTTCGTTCCGGCAGCTCTGAAGTGATTTTCACAAAATTCCTACTTGTACCGGGCTCACACCCTCCCCGGCTCGCTGCGCCTTTTGAAAAAAAGCTACTCTCTTCGTCACAGCCTTTTGCTGAAAATATTATATATCTCACTTTTTTTAGTTGTCAAGAGGTTTCTGGTGAGTATATAATGTACAGTAGTGCACCGTATTTTAAAGAGGTAAGGCTATGTCAGTAACGTCCAAAGGAAAAATTGCATACGCCCTTCAGGCAATCAACCTGATCCCGCTGCTCCTCTTCGGACTGGTTATCATGGGACTCGGAACCCATTACTTTACAAGAACCATGTACGACGAGGTTGAGATTGAGCTGCGCAATGCCGCCAACGATGTGGCGACCCTCTACGATGTTGCATACCCCGGCGATTACGAGCTGGTGGGGGAAGAAGCATTTCGTCTTTTTAAGGGGGAAAAAGATCTCACCGGCGATTACACGCTGGTGGATCAGATCAAAGAAAACACCGACCTGGAGGTGACGCTCTTCTACCAAAATACCCGGATTCTCACGACTATCCGCAACAAGGAGGGCGTAAGAATCGTCGGGTCCGGTGCTCCGGATATTGTCATCCGGGAGGTTCTGGAAGCCGAGAAACCCCACTTCTTTACCAAAACCGTCATCAATGGTTCCTCCTACTTTTCCTATTATATGCCGATCTATAATTCGGACGGCACCGTAGTCGGAATGGTATTTGCGGGCAAACCGAGCAGCGAGGTAAATGCTGCCATTCAGGATGCCATCTATCCTCTGGTAATCGCCGATGTTCTCACAATGTTAGTCATTGCAATGTGCACCTTTTTCTATATGCGGGGATTTGCTCAGGTTCTTCTGCAGCTGCATCATTTTCTTTCCGAGGTATCCGCGGGCAACCTGAGTGCGCAGCTCTCCCCTACTGTCATCGGCAGACGGGACGAGCTGGGCGATATCGGTCGCTCTGCCATCACCATGCAACGTTCTCTGCGCACCATGGTCGAGCAGGATGCACTGACCTCGCTGTACAACCGACGCTCCGGTGACCGCAGACTCCGCAATGTCGTAAGCTGTTCTTTCGCAGAAAATAAGCCTTTCTGCGTCTCCATCGGAGACATTGACTTTTTTAAGAAAGTCAATGATACCTATGGTCACGAGTGCGGAGATGTCATCCTGAAGAGCGTTGCCGCACAGCTGCGCGCCCACATGCGCGGGCATGGCTTCGTAGCGCGGTGGGGCGGTGAAGAGTTTTTACTGGTCTTTGAAAATATGGAGCTGGAGCAGGCACAAAAATATCTGGAAGCGCTGCTTGATAAGATTCGCGCTATGGAAACTCCCTATGAGGATAAAATCATAAAGGTCACCATGACCTTCGGCCTTTCCGCCGGTGACACCCGGGACATCACACAACTGCTCAAATCCGCGGACGAGAAGCTCTACAACGGTAAGACCGGTGGCAGAAACCGCGTGGTTATCTGATAATCCGGCTTGCATTTTCCTTGGAAACGTACTATTATAACAATATGTTTACACCTGTCTTGTCAGCAGGACAGCTGCATTTTCACCGATGTCTGACGGCACACGCGCGGACATCGGTTTTCAATACTACCGTGTGCAGATAAGAGGGACACAATGGACAGACAAAATTTGACATTGCTCACTGATCTTTACGAGCTCACCATGATGCAGGGGTATTTTAAAAACAAAGATCGCAATGAGACCGTGATCTTCGATGCCTTCTACCGCAACAATCCCTGTGGCGGCGGATACGCAATCTCCGCAGGTTTGGAGCAGGTAATCCAGTACATCAAAGAACTCCGCTTTGAGGCCGAGGATATTGATTATCTGGCCTCCCTCGGAATTTTTGAGCCGGATTTTCTGGACTATCTGAAGGATTTCCGCTTCACCGGCGATATCTATGCCATTCCCGAGGGAACCGTGATGTTCCCCAGAGAGCCCGTTGTAAAAGTAATTGCTCCTATTATGCAGGCTCAGCTGGTTGAGACCGCTATTTTGAATATCATCAATCATCAAAGCCTGATTGCCACGAAGGCTGCCCGCGTATGCTTCGCTGCCCGCGGAGACGGAATTATGGAATTCGGTCTTCGCCGCGCACAGGGTCCCGATGCCGGCACCTATGGTGCCCGCGCCGCCATGATCGGCGGCTGTATCGGTACCAGTAATGTACTCGCCGGACAACTCTTCGACGTACCTGTCAAGGGAACCCATGCCCACAGCTGGATCATGAGCTTCCCGGATGAATATACCGCATTCAAGACCTATGCCGACATGTATCCCGGCGCATGTATCCTGCTGGTGGACACCTATGACACCTTAAAATCCGGTGTTCCCAATGCGATCCGCGTATTTACCGAGATGCGTGAAGCCGGAATCCCGTTGACCTTCTACGGAATCCGCCTGGACAGCGGCGATCTTGCCTATCTGTCCAAAAAGGCCCGCAAAATGCTGGACGAGGCAGGTTTTACGGATGCCGTGATCTCCGCCTCCAACGACCTGGACGAGTATCTGATCGACAGCCTGAAGGCTCAGGGTGCCGCTATCACGTCCTGGGGCGTGGGAACCAATCTGATTACCTCCAAGGATAACCCCTCCTTCGGCGGTGTGTACAAGCTGGCTGCGGTTCAGGGTCCCGACGGAACCTTTATCCCCAAGATTAAGCTCTCGGAGAATTCCGAGAAGGTGACCAACCCGGGTAATAAGATGATCTACCGTGTGTATGAGAAGGAAACCGGCAAAATCAAAGCGGATCTGATCTGCCTTGTGGACGAAGTCTACCGCGAGGAGGATGATCTTCTGCTCTTTGATCCCAATGAGCCCTGGAAGAAGACAAAATTAAAGGGAGGTACCTACACACTCCGCCCCATCATGAAACAGATTTTCAAAAATGGCGAATGCGTATATACCTCTCCGAAAGTGATGGATATCCGCGCATACTGCAAGCAGGAGCTTGAAACCCTCTGGGATGAGACAAAGCGTCTCGTAAACCCCCACGAGGTTTACGTGGACCTGTCCGCAAGGCTCTACGACATGAAGCTGGAACTCCTGGACCGTATGAGTGAGCGGTA
This sequence comes from uncultured Lachnospiraceae bacterium, assembly GCA_945833775.1. Classification (GTDB taxonomy): domain Bacteria; phylum Bacillota; class Clostridia; order Lachnospirales; family Lachnospiraceae; genus Acetatifactor. The sequence continues at coordinate 7,924 of CAMAGI010000011.1, read as the reverse complement.
ATCCCGTTACATTTCCATCTGTCGTCCCAGGAAACCTGCCGCCGACATCACAAGCTTTTGCTCCACATCCCCCATCCTGCCGTGACTGTCGCTCTCTAAAAGCATCACACAGCCAATGATATCGCCCTCACATAGGATGGGGGCGATTGCCTGGTGCTGGTAGTCCCCCTCCGCCTCGCTGCACACATTGACAAAATTTCGATCTCCCCGGGCGGCGATCACCGTCTCCCGGTTGTTCATTTTTTCCTCCAGTTGTCTGCTGACGGTTTTTCCCATCATTTGCTTTCCACCGCCCGCTGCGGCGATAAACTGATCCCGGTCTGCGATAAGTGCCGTATGTCCGGACACCTGCGCCAGACTCTCCGCATATTGTTTTGCAAAGGTTGTCATCTCTCCGATGGGAGAGTATTTCTTCAGGACAATCTGACCTTCCTTGTCCGTGAAAATCTCAATCGGGTCGGATTCCTTGATATGGAGAACTCTGCGGATTTCCTTCGGAATCACTATCCTTCCAAGATCATCGATACGTCTGACAATACCCGTAGCTTTCATTTTCCAGTTATTTCCTCCAATTCCATATTTTGCAAGGATGTACTGACTCTCCTGGAGCAGTTTTTCATCCTGTTCTGCTTTCTTTTGCTTTGGAGTTATTATGTGGAAAAACAGGAGAATTATTCTTTCTTTATAAAAGTTACCGTATTACACATACTCAATGGGCAGCGCGACCAAATTCTCCCTCAAGTAGGTCTTCTTATCGATCAGACAGAGAATCACACCTATCCCTCTGGTTTTTTCCCTGATCTTATCCAAAACGGGATTCGTTGCGCCCATGTTAGCTTTTGGATTACCGGACATCTTAATCTCAATCGGATACAACACTCCGTTCTCCTCAAGGATAAGGTCTATCTCATTCTCACCGGAAGCACATTTATCTTTTCCTCTATAATAGAAAGTGTTGAATCGATAGTCCTTTCCCTCGTTACTATAGGACTTTAGTATCTCCGATACCATAAATGTTTCAAACATATTTCCTGCGACAGCCGAACACTTCAAGGTGTCCGCCGTTAACCATCGGGTAAGATAACAAGCCAACCCGGTGTCTCTAAAATAGAGCTTTGGAGCTTTAATTGCTCTGTTAAGTGCACTTGCGCTATATGGTTGTAGCAAAAATACAATTCCTGTCCTTTCCAGAATAGAAATCCAACTTTTGACAGTCGGTTCACTCACGCCTACTTCTCCGGCAATATGCGCATAATTCAGTATTTCTCCTGTCCTGGCAGCTACAGCCGTAAGAAACTTCGTAAATGTAATGCTATCCGCCGAAATCAATTCATTTATATCTCGCTCAAGATATGTTGATACATAAGAAGAATAATACTCCTGCCAGTCTCTTTCCACATCATACAGTTCCGGGTATGAGCCTTTGTGTATCGTTTCCCACAAATTGTCGTATGCTTTCATTTCCTTTTCCCGTTCTTCCAGATATTCGGCTGTTGGAACGAAATGCCTGTTAAACTTTACTCCATGAATTTCTCGCAGGGAAAGACCGGATAACTCAGTGATAGAAACCCTTCCGGCAAGAGATTCGCTCATTCCCTTCATAAGCTCAAGCTTCTGTGAACCGGATAAAATAAAACCGCCTCTTTCCTCAGACTCGTCAACAATCAGCTTAATCTCCTCTAAAACACTATTTTCCTTCTGAACCTCATCAATAAATAAATTACTTCGTCCAAACTATGACTTTCACATGAAAGGGTTTTCCCCACATAGAACCGCTTAATTTTATTTTTAGTTTTTTGTATTTTCTGTCTTAGAGTAAGTTTCGCATTCTTCTTAAGGAGAAAAACGGAGGTCGGTCCATCAGCTCCTCCAATAACAGAAACTGCGCTCGCGCTTTTTTTCATAAACACCTGTCCTCTCCAAAATAGAATATCGGAAGTATTTCTCATTAATTATGTTAACCCATGTAATTGGAGCAAAGTTATGCGTTCTAATTAAACTCATTAAAACACATAACAGAAATCTAAAACAATATCCCAGTCTGCATCACTTAATGTATTTTCAAATTTATATTATCTGCAACATAAACTATAAAACCATTATCCTTTGCATATTCAATGGCTTGATTTTGTATTTCCTTTTTGTCAGCATATTCCAACACATATACAACGTATCCTTTTTTCAATAGATCCTTTAAATATTTCTGGTAATACTCTCTATTCTTCTCGGTATTAGTTTCGAACCTTTTTTCTTCGAAATTGTAATTGGTATATACCTCTTCTTGATTGACGCCATCAAATATCCTTTCGCTATGTTCCTCGGAAGCGATGTATTCCTGAACAAAGATGTCTCCACCATTGATTATCACATCCATATTATCACTCTTTAACTGTTTCAGGATATCAACGATACCATCATATATTTCTGTCGTTTGAAACATATAATATATATCTACATTATCAATAAAAAAACCGTCAAAACCTTTATCTGAAAATTCATTTCCTTTCGAAATTATGTATTTGCGCCATTCTTCTTGTGAAACATCAATCCACTTTTCATCCGGCCAATTTTCATATTCTCCCAATGTATATTCCGAATAGTCTTCATAGCAATCCCTAAATGCTTCTATCGAACCTATATTTAAATAGCTGTATATTGTCTTTACACCTCTGTTTTTTAGATATGCCACATCGTCTGCAGTGAAATATTCTCCATCAACAACAAGTATGTCTGCACAAGGAAAACCATCAAGATACTCATTATCTTCACCAATTAAAACTACATATTTTGGTTCGCAATTCTTATTATAATAAACAAGTAAACCAAATAACGCTATCAATATGATGGTTATTACATACACTATCTTCTTATTCACTTCCTGCAAAATCCTCCTGCTTACTTATGAAAAATACCGTTTCGTCTTATCCCTATAAATTGTTCAATTGGAAGTTATGGAGATGAATTTATTGGTATGTTTTGCAAATTAAAAAATTGAGTGGGCATATACAATAAAAAAGAGAGCGAGGTCTGTGGCAGGCACAGAAGCACAAATCAGATAAATTGAAATAGGCGGATTCTTGTCTTGTACCTACTGACATTTTGCATTATTGCATCAATAGGTAGTTTGCTCGCTTTTCCTGGTTCTTTTATCTATTGGCATCCTGTATTATTACTTTAGTGGGTAATTTACTTGATTTCCATGGTCCATTTACCTACCGGTATCCTGTATTATTTGTTTCAGTAGGTAATTTTCTCGATTTCCATGGTCCATTTACCTACTGGTATCCTGTATTATTTGTTTCAGTAGGTAATCTACTTGAATTTCCTGTTCCTTTTACCTACTGGCATCCAGCATTTTTCGTTTCAGCAGGTATTTGACTTGATATTCTGTTAGTTATCTCTCGCTCAAAGCGCTCAATCAAATCCGATTTGTCATTGTCTACAGTATATGGTCGCCTCACATCTGCGTCACAAATATACAGGAAACGGAGCAGAAGTTTATATTCTGCCCCGTTTCCTTGTATCCGCCCATTGTCATAACTATTAATGTCCGGAATAAACAGACAATTGCCATGTTCCATATTTCAGCCCATCCGGGCTATCCGCATTCCACGCCAAAAGTTTGATCATTCTAATCGGTGCATTTTCGCCTTCCCTCACACTCCGAACTCCTGTTGGAGCATCTTCTGTGCTTCCGCCGGGCGCATCGGTTTCTGGATATATTTATGACCGCCGTCCACTCCGTCCGTGCCCGTCAGAAAAACAACCGGAATGTCGTCAAATCTCTGCTGCCGGCGGATCGCTGCCAATGTCTCATACCCGTTCATACCGGGCATTTCCACATCCAGCAAAATACCGTCCACCGTCTCATTCTCCAGAAGCTTCATACACTCCTCTCCGGACTGTGCCGTAAGCACATCACAAAACTTCTGCAATACAAAGGCCGACATTTTCAAACTCATGGCATCATCATCCACCACTAAAATCCGCTTGCTCATATTTCCACTCCAGATTTCTGTTCCGATATTCATTGAATGCATCCTCCGGATGCACGGTTACAGTATAGCACAAAGTCATGAAATTGACAAAGGAATGTGGCATTGTTATACTGAAAAAACAGATGTTGAATTTCATTCATTGGATAGGAGTACGGAAATGACGGTATTTTCGAAAATAAAAACAATTACCTGCGAACTTCCCAAATGGTTCCTTCCGGCACTGTTGGTACTGCTCGGCGGTATCTTGCGGTTTGTACAGCTGGGCAATGTTCCGGGGGGAATTTTCCAGGATGAGGCAATCGTGGCGTGGAACGCCTACGCACTTTTGCATGAAGGCATTGATTCCGCAGGACATGCATGGCCCGTCTATATGGCAGACTGGGGCGACGGACACAGTGCCCTCTATGTCTGGCTGACCATTCCCTTTATCGCTCTAAACGGCGGACATGTCAATTCTTTTATCTGCCGGTTACCGCAGGCCATTGTGGGCACAATCACCCTGATTGCGGTCTACGCTCTGATGAAACGGCTGTTCAACCGTACCATGGGATTGTGGGCACTGTTTCTTCTGGCAATCTGTCCCTGGCATATCATGATGTCCCGCTGGGGTTTGGACGTGGATCTTGTTCCCGGATTTCTGATTTTCTCCCTGTATTTTTTTGTGCGCGGTATGGAGGATCAACGTTTTCTTCTGCTGTCCGCATTGGGATACGGGCTTTGCCTGCACTGTTACGCAGTGATCTGGCCCATCGTGCCCATCATGCTTGCACTGCAGATTCTGTACGGTCTCTTCCATCACAAGCTGCGCATCGATAAATGGAGCCTGCTGGCCACACTTCTTCTGGCTGTGATGGCCCTCCCCATGATATTGTTTGTCCTGGTAAACGCCGGATATCTGCCCGAGATCTCCCTGCCTTTTCTGACAATACCGCAAATGGGCGGCTACCGCGGTTCCGAGATTGCGCTTAACTTCAGTGAGATGTACCGCAATCTACGCACTGCCATCACCCTGTTTGTCCGGCAGAACACCGGTGCTCCCTACGATTTTCTGCTGCCCTGGGGGCTTTTCTACGATATCGGACGTGTTTTCATTGTCATCGGAGCCGTTCTTTTGACAATCAAGGTTATTCGATCTGCCTTTGTTGAGAAGAAATTCTGTCACGAATATTTTCTCTTTGTGCAGCTTCTCGGCGGTGGTATTACCTGTCTTCTCGTGACAGCAAAACTCCACCAGATCAACGCTCTTTTTCTTCCCCTTGTGCTCTGCGAAGCCTATGGTATATACACGGTCACAGAGTTTATCCGGGCTCACAAAGAAGGGATTGCAAAAGCATGCAGCGCTGCCCTGGTGGCTGTCTATTTGTTCTGTCTTATTCTTTTTCAGAGGGACTACTACACCGACTATAAAGAGCTTGTGGGCGCCTATTTTGCAGAAGGGCTGGAGGACTGCCTCCAATACGCCCAGGCTCAGTGCGAAACGCTTGGAATTGACACAATCACTGTGGAAAAGGGTGCCCAGTGGCCCCGGCTGTTAATGTACACCGAGACCCTCCCCTCCAGGTATCTTGCGTCCGTAACCTATGATGAGTACCCTGCCCCCGCCCGTTTTGACACCAACGAGGGGATCCACATCAACACCCGCATCAACTATGAGGAGATCACGCAGGAAAGTATCTACATCTTCTACGAATTTGATGTCCCCACCTTTGAGAAGGATTTTGAGCTGACCTGCTACGGCGGTCACTGGTATGTAGGAGTTCCGAAGAATACCAACTAGGTTTTCTCTTTCGATTTGTCTTCTAGCGATCCATCTCCGCGATTCTTCCGGTGGATTTGTGTTCACGGATAATTCCTTCAATCTCTTTTAAATCCGTTGAAAGCAGATCGCCGGGAATCGTATTCTTCAATGCGCTGGTTGCATTTCCGTACTCCAGCGCTCTCTGATATTCTCCCTCATGGGCAAGCAATCCATAGAGGACGCCGGAGATATACGCATCTCCGCTTCCGATTCTGTCAACCACCTCGATATCGGCGTAGGGTTCTTCCTCGTAGAAGGTATCATCCTTGGCACAGTAGATAATGGAGCCAAAGGTATGGCGCTTCGGGCTGTGCACGATGCGCTGGGTGGATGCCACAACAGAGATCGGATACTCCTCGGTAAAGCTCTTCATGATGCTCTTGGCATCGCCCTCCTTTAAGAAAGTCAGACGCGCCGTATCCTCGGAGCAGAAGAAAATATCCACGTAGGGGAGAATGGACTCAATGCATTCCTTCGCCTCCGCACCGGTCCAGAGATTGCCGCGGAAGTTGACGTCGAAGGAGATAATCGCCCCTTTCTCCTTGAAGCGTTTGATCATTTCAATGGCTGTCCGGCGGATCTCAGGGCTGAGAGCCAACGTGATTCCACTGGTATGGAAGCATCGGGTTGCGGAGAATACACTGTCGTCGTAATCGGATACCTGTAGCTTGTTCACGGAAGTATTCTTGCGGTCGTACACGATGCGGGGCTTGCGGGGATAGGCGCCATTTTCGTAATAGTAGACACCCAGTCTTGCATCCTTACTGTCATCGTACACCAGATAGTCATCACTGACACCGCACAGACGCACCCGGTTCTTGATAAACATTCCCAGGTCATTTGCAGGAAGCTTGGAGATGATTCCGCAGCGCAGCCCCAGCATAGCCGCACCGGTAATTGCATTTAACTCGGCGCCGCCCGCCTGCTTGCTAAAGGTATCACCTCTGGTAATGCGCTCATTATCCGGAGGTGAAAGTCTCAACATGATCTCTCCGAGGGCAAGTAAATCAAATTCTTTTTTCATGGGGTCCTCCTCCTGCTACCGATACTTTCGATTGCTTCTAACGGTAATCTTTTACTATTTTATCACAGGTACTTTCCCGCGGTAAAGAGAACCGCCACTAATTAAAAAATTAACGAGTATTCCCGATTTTTCACATCACGTTCTCCTCCAGATACTCCCGGTACTCCTCTTCGCTCGCAAACAACATGTATCTTCCCTCCACATATCCCATGAATCCGCTTGCCGTGAAATATCCTTTCATAAAAATGACCTCCTTATCTTTGCATTTTGTTCTGCTCTGATAAGAAGGTAACATTTATTTAGTCCCATAAATGGGGCTCATTCGGTTTTCATTGCCTTTCGGATATAGTCGATGTACGGCTCCAAGTCCACAAGATACTTCCAAACGGCCTCCGCTCTTCGGATCTCTTTATCCTCCACAAACCCGCCGTTTTGCACCTTCATCAGGATACGCGCTGTCTCCTCCCGATGCATCCGGTTTTGATCCTCAAGCTCCATCCAATAGGTCGATGCCAACTCACGATATCGCACCGTCTCCGGATAATCATCGGCAAGATCCAGCAGTACCTTGATTAACATTGCCATCGCCCGAAGTCTCATCGGGCTTTCATCGATCCGGATATATTCCTCGTAACTGCCTGCCAGACATTCCCGGTTTTCCACCGAATTCTTCTGTTGAACCAGCGCCTCTGCCGCCGCCACCGCTTCGCTCATGAACTTCACCGCAAGTCCCTGTGTATTCGGCAGCATGGCATAGACAAACCCATACAAGCGCTTGATTCCGTAAACCGCACGATGATAGACTGCGGCATCGGTCTTGCCTTCCAGAAGCTGCGCCACCTCGGTCGCATCCGCCAGAATCGGTGCCAATACAGCGAATCCCGCCCCTTTTTCATACCGGATCTCTCCGTAGCGAACCTGTGCTGTCAGAAGATCCAGATAGGAATCGACGGTCTCCGAAAGCTCCGCAATCTCTCGGGCGAGCAGCAAAGCGCTCTCAATATAGGAGTAGGCACGATCATAGTCCCCCCGGTACTGCAGCACATCTCCCAGATTGATCAGACAGGCGTAGCGGTTCTTTTTCAGGGCAAGATCATCCGGATA
>CAMAGI010000010.1 GCA_945833775.1 uncultured Lachnospiraceae bacterium | reverse complement strand
ATACATAGCTTGAAACAAAGACGGGATTACTGTGCCCGAACGGCCCAAGCATCGGCAGTGTGGGAGATTCGCAAGGGGAGAGACGAGATCGCACCGCGCTGCCCGCAGAGATGTCTTCGGCGTCCGGGAACCGTTATTCTGCGATGTTTATCCGGCTATGAAGAACATGGAGGAAAACTAATTGAAACAGAAAAAAGAGAATAGCAGCAATTCCAGGCTGAAAATCATTCCGCTGGGAGGGCTGGAGCAGATCGGCATGAACATTACTGCCTTTGAGTATGAGGACAGTATTATCGTGGTGGACTGCGGTCTGGCGTTCCCTGCGGACGATATGCTTGGCATTGACCTGGTGATACCGGATATCACCTATTTGAAAAACAATGTGGAACGGGTGAAGGGCTTTGTGATCACCCACGGACATGAGGACCACATTGGTGCACTGCCCTATATTCTGCGGGAACTCAACGCACCGGTATACGCGACCCGTCTGACCATGGGCATTATTGAAAACAAACTGGCTGAGCACGGTCTGCTCAAGAACACCAAGCGCAAGGTGGTAAAGTTCGGACAGTCCATCAACCTGGGACAGTTCCGTGTGGAATTCATCAAGACCAATCATAGTATCGTGGATGCGGCTGCACTGGCAATTTACTCTCCTGCGGGAACCGTGGTTCACACCGGCGACTTCAAAGTGGATTACACACCGGTTTACGGGGATGCCATCGATCTGCAGCGTTTTGCGGAGATCGGTAAGAAGGGTGTACTTGCGCTGATGTGTGATTCCACCAATGCGGAGCGCCCCGGATTTACTCCCTCCGAGAAAACCGTGGGACGCACCCTGGACACGCTCTTTGAGGAGCACAAGAACACCAGGATTTTTGTGGCTACGTTCGCTTCCAACGTGGATCGTGTTCAGCAGATTATCAACACAGCCTATAAGTTTGGGCGCAAGGTCTGCGTGGAAGGCCGCAGTATGGTCAATATCATCGAGACCGCCAGAAATCTGGATTGTATCAAGATTCCCGAGAATACGCTGGTTGAGATCGATCAGATGAAGAATTATCCCGATGAACAGCAGGTGATTATCACCACAGGCAGTCAGGGTGAAAACATGGCGGCTCTTTCCCGCATGGCCAACGGTATGCACAGAAAGATCACGATCGGTGTCGGTGATACCGTAATTTTCTCATCGAACCCGATTCCCGGCAACGAAAAATCCGTGACGAAGATCATCAATGAACTGCTGCGCAAAGGCGCGGACGTGGTGTTCCAGGATGCTCATGTCTCGGGACATGCCTGCCAGGAGGAGATTAAGCTGATCTATACGCTGATCCATCCCAAGTACGCAGTTCCCGTACACGGAGAGTATAAGCATTTAAAGGCCCAGGCCAAGATAGCAGAAAGCCTTGGCATCGACAAGGATCATATCTTCATTCTCTCCTCCGGTGACGTGCTGGAGTTGGACGCACAACATGCCAGGATTGGTGGAAAGGTTCCCGTGGGATCGATTCTGGTGGACGGACTGGGCGTGGGCGATGTCGGAAACGTTGTCCTTCGCGACAGACAGCATCTTGCGGAGGATGGCATCATGATCGTGTTCATGACACTGGACCGCGCAAGCGGGGAACTCGTGGCGGGACCCGACATTGTATCCCGCGGATTCGTCTATGTGCGTGAATCGGACGAACTGATCGAGGAGGCGCGCAGCATTGTCGATGATGCCCTGCAGAATTGTCTGGGCAGAGGAATCACGGACTGGGGCAAGCTGAAATCCACGACCAAGGATGTGCTCAGTGATTTTGTCTGGAAGAAGACCAAGAGAAGACCGATGATCCTGCCGATCATCAACGAGGTTTGATTATGCTTTGGGAAAGACATACGAAGATGAATAATGTGGACAGCGTGGATGAAGCGGTACAGAACCTGATCGAGGCGATTCGCAATTCGGAAGTGTACCGCCACTACGATGAACAGAAGAGACTGGTCAAGGAGCAGCCGGAGCTGAAGGCACAGATTGACGAATATCGCTCCAAGAATTATGAGCTTCAATCCGGCAGTGACTTTTCCTTCAGTAAAATAGATGAATTTGAGCGGGAGCATGTGGGCTTTCGGGACAATCCGCTGGTGTCGGAGTTCCTGGCCGCAGAGCTGGCATTCTGCAGAATGATGCAGGAGCTGGGTATCCGCATTACGGAGGCGATGGATTTTGAGTAGAAAAGAAAACAACACCCTCAGCCTGATCGGGGCTGTATTTGGAATGATCTTTCGCTGTGTGGCACTGGCGGTGGCGGTCTATATCATTTACCGCGGAGTGGTCATCTGTTACGATTACGGATATCGCATCTTCACCGAGGAACCCGTATCGGCGGGAAACGGACGCACAGTCACGGTGCAGGTTACGGAGGATATGTCGGCTTTTGACATCGGCAAGCTTTTTGAGTCAAAGGGACTGGTACGCGACTGGAAGCTTTTCGCCATGCAGTATTATCTCTCCGAGTACAAGAAAGATGTGGAACCCGGAACATTTCAGCTGAGCACGGCCATGACGGCAGAAGAAATGATGGCTGCCATGGTGCCGGCAACGGAGCCGGCCCAAGAGGAGTAGCTATGATCATTGACGAAAGAATGTCCGCATTCATTGATTCGTTGGATTGCGGGAACGCTCCTTATCTGGACGAAATCGAAAAATATGCCCTCGAGACGCAGGTTCCGATCATTCGCAAATCAATGCAGAGCCTGTTAAAGTTCCTGTTGGCAAGCGCAAAGCCGAAGAACATCCTGGAAGTCGGGACTGCCATCGGCTTTTCTGCGTTATTGATGAGCGAATATGCTCCGGCGGATTGCCATATTACGACGATCGAGAAATATGAGAAGAGAATTCCCATCGCGAAAGAGAATTTTAAGCGGACGGGAAGGGACGATCGGATAACACTCCTGGAGGGAGATGCGGCCGACTGGCTCAAAAAGCTCGAAGGGCCTTACGATCTGATCTTCATGGATGCCGCCAAGGGACAGTATATTCATTTTCTGCCGGATCTTCTCCGGCTTCTTCCTGCGGGGGCTCTGCTCGTCTCGGACAATGTGCTGCAGGACGGAGATGTGGTGGAATCCCGCTTTGCCGTCACCAGACGCAACCGGACGATTCATGCCAGAATGAGGGAGTATCTGTATGAGCTGAAACACCATCCGCAGTTAGAGACGGTGATCCTGCCCGTGGGAGACGGTGTGACGCTGAGTGTAAAGAAAGAAGAGTGAGGAAGTCTATGTCATTGTCCCGAAAGCCGGAACTTCTGATTCCGGCAAGCAGTTTGGAAGTGCTAAAAACCGCGGTTTTGTTCGGCGCGGATGCGGTATACATCGGCGGCGAGGCCTTTGGGCTTCGCGCCAAAGCCAGGAATTTTTCCCCGGAGGAAATGGCGCAGGGCATTGCCTTTGCCCATGCCAGGGGGGTCAAGGTCTATGTTACGGCCAATATTCTCGCACACAATGGTGACCTGGAACCGGCGGCGGAGTATTTTCGACAGCTGCGGGACATGCAGCCGGAGCACTGTGATGCGTTGATCATCTCCGATCCCGGAATGTTCATGATCGCGAAGGAGGTCTGGCCGGAGGCGGAAATCCATATTTCCACACAGGCTAATAACACCAACTACCAAACCTATCTGTTCTGGTGGAAACAGGGAGCAAAACGTGTGGTGTCCGCAAGGGAGCTCTCCCTGCAGGAGATCAGGGATATCCGCGACAGGATTCCCGAGGAGATGGAGATTGAGAGCTTTGTACACGGCGCGATGTGTATTTCCTATTCCGGGCGCTGTCTGCTCAGCAATTACTTCACGGGAAGGGATGCCAACCGCGGGGCCTGTACGCATCCCTGCCGCTGGAAATATGCGGTGGTGGAGGAGAGCCGTCCCGGTGAATATCTGCCGGTCTATGAGAATGAGCGCGGGACGTACATTTTTAATTCCAGGGATCTGTGTATGATTGAGTATATTCCGGAACTGGTGGCGGCGGGAATCGACAGCCTGAAGATCGAGGGACGCATGAAAACAGCGCTCTACGTGGCTACGGTTGCCCGTACTTACCGCATGGCAATCGACGATTATTTGGAATCGGAGGAAAAGTACCGCGCCAATCTGGAAAAGTACCGGGAAGAGATTTCCAAATGTACGTATCGTCAGTTCTCCACCGGCTTCTATTTTGCCAAGCCGGATGAAAGAAGCCAGATCTACGATAACAATACGTATGTGAATGAATATATCTATCTGGGAATTGTGGAAGAACGAAAAGGTGATCTGATCCGTATCACACAGCGTAACAAATTCTGTGTGGGGGATGAAATAGAGATCATGAAACCGGACGGCACCAATGTGAGCGTCACGGTGGAGACAATGTACACGGAAGATATGCAGCCGGTGGAAAGCGCACCTCATCCGAAGCAGGTGCTGTGGATCCGGCTTTCCGGAGAAGCTTCGGTTTACGATCTGTTAAGGGTTAAGGCGGATGAATGATGTACAGAAGAGGCGAAGACAGGTGCGATGGATTCTCATCGTCGCTGCGGTTGTAGCCAACCTGAAATGTATTTTCACGAATTTCAATATGGATGCGGAATATGCTGTGCTGCTCTCCTATCGATTGGCGAGAGGGGACAGAATGTTCCTTGAGATGTGGGAACCGCATCAGACCTCCGCATTTGTGGGAGCTTTGTTCACGTGGCTGTATCTTGCGGTCACCGGCACGACCACCGGAATCGTGTTGTACTTAAATGCCTGTGGGCTTGTCTGTAAGGCGGCAGTTACAGCGGTTCTTTATAAGATACTGAAGAGAAATGCCGATGAAGACGGTGTCTTTCTGCTCTGTCTGTTCTTCTTTACAGTCAATCCGAAGGATACGCTCCTGCCGGAGTTCTCCAACCTGCAGCTTTGGTTTTCTGCACTCTTATTTGCGTGTCTGATTCGGTATTTGCAGAGACAAAGCGAAAAGAGATGGCTTCTGGCGACGGGTGGGTTCCTGTGCCTGGAGATTCTTGCGTACCCGTCCTGTCTGCTGGTTTTCCCTGCCGTGATTGGGATACTGTTGCTGTATTCGGAGCAAAAAGCCCGGGATACGCTCTTGCTTACCGGGGAATGCGTGTTGCTCGGAAGCGCCTATTGCGGATGGTTTGTCGGACGGATGGGGTTTGAAAACTTCGTGCGGAACGTGGGAATCATGCTTGCGGGGGATTCCAGCCACAGCGATTCGCTGGCGGTAAAGCTTCGTAATCTGGCGGCCTTTTCGGCACAGGCGGTGGGCATCGTTCTGGCGGTGGCGGCGGTTTCGGCGATTGGCGCCGGTCTGATCAGCCTGATCCGATTGTTGCTTCGCCGATGGGACAGGTCGCAGTTACGCCATCAATACTTACGCTTGTTTTTCTCGCTGTACGCAGGGTTTGGACTTTTGTATACCCTTGTCTATGTGCTGTCCACCCGGGAGGGCTATGATTACTATGCCCTCTATCTTCCGCTGGTGGCGGCGGGATGCTGTGCCAGAACCTTCTGTAGCCCGCAGACCAGACGAATCCACACGGTGGGACTTGCAATCAGCGGAATGTCGTTCGCGGCAACAATGGCTTTGACCAATCTGACGGTGGTCATCACCCTGGCGTATGCGGCACTGGCGGTGGGGGGGTCTCTTCTGACCCTTGCGGAGGCGGCGAAGAGCCGGGCAGAGTCAGGCGATGGAAAGAAGGATTCCCGCGCAGTAACGACATTTCTTACGTTGTTCTGCGCACTGGCGGTCTTCCGCTGCGGTTACTTAAACCGCTCCATGTGCTATGAACTGACGAATGTGTTCCAGATTCGCAATGTCGTCAAGTCCGGACCGGCCCTGGGCATTTTTTCGGATTACATAGGTCCCCATATGATGAATAGGGACAGGGACGAGTGGGCCGACCATGTACAGGCGGGGGACCGGCTTCTCATCGTGGGAATCGGAGCGGGTCACACTTCCGGTTATCTGTACGAGGACGTGGAAATCTGTACGGATTCCACCATCAGTACACCGACCTACGATGAGAAACTGCTCACCTACTGGGAACAGAATCCGCAGAAGATGCCGAATGTTGTGGCTGTGAGCTGCACCTATGGTAATTCTTCTTTCCCGGAGGACAGCTGGATCATGCGATGGCTGGAGGAGGAATTCTGTGCGGATGAGATTTCCGATGGCACCTATCATCGATTTTACAGAAAGCGCTGACCGGATACCGGAAAGGGTATCGGCCGGCGCTTTGCCGTTGATGGGAGACTGCGTGTGAAACCGCATGGGAACTGCGCGGTAAGCTGCGTGGAAAATGAGGATTGACCATCCGATGGCTTTAAATTATACTGAAATGTAAAGTGGGAGCCCTTGTCGCAGAAGGTATCCCGCAAAGAGCCTGTCCGGGGAAGCGGTGGGCTCACTTATTGAAATAAAGGGGAGAAGAAATATGCAGGAATCGTTGAGTGTTGAAGAGATCTTTGCAAGCAAAGTGTTTACGCTCGGCAAGATGAAGGAAAGACTGCCGAAGAGTATCTACAAAGAAGTCACGCGGGTCATGGATCAGGGCGGAGAGTTGTCGCTGGCGGCTGCGGATGTGGTTGCCAAAGCGATGAAAGACTGGGCTGTGGAGAACGGTGCAACCCATTACACGCACTGGTTCCAGCCGCTAACCGGTATCACTGCCGAAAAGCACGATGCTTTCGTCACACATCCGGATGCGGACGGAAGGATGATCATGGAGTTTTCCGGCAAGGAGCTGATCAAGGGCGAGCCGGATGCGTCCTCCTTCCCTTCGGGCGGCCTGCGTGCCACCTTTGAGGCGAGAGGATACACGACCTGGGACATTACCTCCCCGGCCTTTATCAAGGAGACGGCGACCGGTCCGACGCTCTGTATTCCCACGGCATTCTGTTCCTATACCGGTGAGGCGCTGGATAAAAAGACGCCGCTTCTGCGTTCCATGGAGGCATTGAACCGGCAGGCTCTCCGCATTGTACGCCTTTTTGGCAACACAGAGGCGAAAAAGGTCCTGCCCTCTGTGGGAGCGGAGCAGGAGTATTTTCTGGTGGATGCCGGGAAAGCGCTGCAGAGAGAGGATATCATCTTTGCCGGCAGAACCCTGTTCGGTGCGCCTGCACCCAAGGGCCAGGAGATGGATGACCATTATTTCGGCGTGATCCGGGAACGGATCGGCGGATTTATGCACGATGTGAATATTGAACTCTGGAAGCTGGGAGTTACCTCCAAAACCCAGCACAATGAGGCGGCTCCTGCACAGCATGAGGTCGCACCCATTTATGAGTCCGCAAATGTGGCAGTAGACCACAATCAGCTGGTGATGGAGACCTTAAAGAGAGTAGCGGGGAAGCACGGTCTGCGCTGTATGCTTCATGAGAAGCCCTTCGCGGGGGTGAACGGTTCCGGCAAGCACAACAACTGGTCCATCACAACTGACAATGGTGTCAATTTATTGGAGCCCGGGCAGACTCCCAATGAAAACATTCAGTTTCTGCTGGTGCTGGCGTGCATTATGAAGGCGGTGGACACCCATGCGGATCTGCTCAGACAAAGTGCCTCCAATGTCGGCAACGATCACAGACTGGGCGGCTACGAGGCACCGCCGGCCATTATTTCCATCTTTTTGGGCGAACAGCTGGAGGATGTGGTGGAGCAGCTGGTTGAGACCGGCAAGGCAGATTCCCTGAAGGAGGGTGGCATGCTGCGCACAGGTGTATCTACCCTGCCCGATTTTGTGAAGGACGCGACGGACCGCAACCGGACCTCACCCTTCGCCTTCACCGGCAACAAGTTTGAATTTCGCAGCGTGGGCAGCGAGGACTCCATCGGAAGTCCCAATACAACCTTAAATGCCATTGTGGCGGAGGCCTTCTGCGAGGCTGCGGACCGACTGGAGCAGGCGCAGGATTTTGATATGGCGGTACATGATCTGATCAAGGAATACATGACGGAGCATCAGAGAATCATCTTCAACGGAAACGGCTATGCACCGGAATGGCAGGAGGAGGCGGCGAGAAGAGGCCTGCCGAACATTCCCTCCATGGTAGAGGCGGTGGATTCCCTGACGACTCCCAAGGCGATCCGACTGTTTGAGAAGTTCGGTATTTTCACGGAGGCAGAGCTGCGCTCCCGCGCGGAGATTCTCTACGAGACCTATGCGAAGACCATCAATATTGAAGCACTGACCATGCTTGATATGGCCAATAAACAGATCATTCCCGCGGTGATACGCTTTGCCAAAACACTGGCGGATACCGCTGTTGCAGTAAAAAATGCAGGCGGGGATGCCTCTGTCCCGGAGGAACTGTTAAAGACGATTACGGCGAAGCTGACAGAAACCAAACAGGCCGTAAAGCAGCTGGAAGAGGAAGAGAAGGCTGCGTGCGATATGCCCAGGGGTAAAGAGCAGGCATTTCGCTACCACGACAAGGTCATGGCAGCCATGCGTAAGCTTCGTCAGCCTGCGGATGAGCTGGAGAAACTGGTGGATAAGGAATACTGGCCCTTCCCGACCTACGCCGATCTGCTGTTTGAAGTATAGGCGCAGGAAGGTTTTCAAAAAAAGGGCTTGCATTTTCAAAATAATTGCTGTATAGTAAAGAACCATAGAGGGGAAGCCCTCCAAACACATATGTTTTTTGAGAGAAACGAAGGCGTTTACACGGGTAGTGTAGCGCCTTTTTCTTTTTCCGAAAAACAGAGAAAACCGGACAAGGGAGGATTTGGCAAATGAGTGAAGTATTGAATGTGGAAGAGATTTTTGCCAGCAAAGTATTTACACTCGGCAAGATGAAGGAAAGACTGCCCAAGAGTGTGTACAAAGAGGTAAAAAGAGTCATGGATCAGGGCGGCGAGCTGTCTCTGGCAGCTGCTGATGTGGTCGCAAAGGCGATGAAGGACTGGGCTGTGGAAAATGGTGCAACACACTATACCCATTGGTTCCAGCCGTTAACCGGTATTACCGCAGAAAAGCACGATGCATTTGTTTCCCATCCCGATGCAGAGGGCAAAATGATTATGGAGTTTTCCGGTAAGGAGCTGATCAAGGGCGAGCCCGATGCGTCCTCCTTCCCCTCCGGCGGACTTCGTGCTACCTTTGAGGCAAGAGGTTATACTGCATGGGATATCACTTCTCCTGCGTTCTTAAAGGAGGATGCGACCGGAGTTATTCTCTGTATTCCGACGGCATTCTGCTCCTATACGGGTGAAGCATTGGATAAAAAGACGCCGCTTCTGCGTTCCATGGAAGCTGTCAGCGAGCAGGCACTTCGTATCGTCAGATTGTTCGGCAACACGGAAGCCACCAAGGTTGTGGCAAGCGTTGGCCCGGAGCAGGAGTACTTCCTGGTAGACAGAGAAAAATACCTGCAGCGCGAGGATCTGATCTTTGCGGGACGTACCCTGTTCGGTGCACCCGCTCCCAAAGGACAGGAGCTGGAGGATCATTACTTCGGTACCATCCGTGAGAGAATCGGTTCCTACATGAAGGATTTGAATGTGGAGTTGTGGAAGCTTGGTGTTACCGCAAAAACCCAGCACAATGAGGTTGCTCCCGCACAGCATGAGCTGGCACCGATTTATGAGACGGCAAACATTGCAGTCGATCACAACCAGCTGGTTATGGAAACCATGAAGAAGGTGGCTGGACGCCACGGCATGACCTGCCTGCTTCACGAGAAGCCCTTCGCAGGCGTGAACGGTTCCGGTAAGCACAACAACTGGTCCCTGGGTACGGACAACGGTGTAAACCTTCTGGATCCCGGCGATACTCCGAATGAAAATATTCAGTTCCTTCTGGTGCTTGCCTGCATCATGAAGGCAGTAGATACCCATGCGGATCTGCTCAGACAGAGCGCATCCGATGTCGGCAACGATCACAGACTCGGCGCCAACGAGGCACCGCCCGCTATCATTTCCATGTTCCTCGGCGAACAGCTGGAGGATGTGGTAAAGCAGCTGGTAGAGACGGGTGAGGCAGCCCATCTGATTGCAGGCGGCAAGCTGGAGACCGGTGTATCCACCCTTCCTGATTTTGAGAAGGATGCCACCGACCGTAACCGTACATCACCCTTTGCTTTCACCGGTAATAAGTTTGAGTTCCGTATGGTCGGCTCCGCAGATTCCATTGCAAGCCCCAACACCACATTGAACGCAATCGTTGCAGAAGCTTTCTGTGAGGCAGCGGACAGACTGGAGAAGGCAGACAACTTTGAGGTTGCCGTACATGATCTGATCAAGGAGTACATGACAGAGCATCAGAGAATTATCTTCAACGGAAACGGTTATTCCGATGAATGGGTTGCTGAGGCTGAGAGAAGAGGACTTCCCAACATCAAGTCCATGGTGGAAGCAGCCTCCACTCTGACCACCGAGAAAGCGATCAAGCTGTTTGAGAAATTTGGTATCTTCACCAAGGTTGAGCTGGAATCCCGCGAGGAGATTATCTACGAGACCTACGCAAAGACCATCAATATCGAAGCACTGACCATGATCGACATGGCAAGCAAGAAGTACATTCCGGCTGTTATCAGTTACACCAAGTCCTTGGCAGACACGGTCATCGCCGTGAAGGAAGCAGGAGCGGATGCTGCGGTACAGGCAGAAGTGTTGGGAGAGGTAAGCGGTTACCTCGCTTCGGCAAAGAGTGCACTGTCCAAGCTTGAGAAGGTGACTGCCGAGGCTTCCGCAATGGAAGATGTTAAGGCTCAGGCATTCTTCTACAAAGACTCGGTAAAGGCAGCAATGGATGAGCTTCGCGCTCCCATCGATGCACTGGAGATGATTGTCGATAAGAAAGTATGGCCGGTACCTTCTTACGGCGAGTTGACCTTTGAAGTTTAAAATCCTATGACAGACAGCCTGTGCTGCGGTCGCGGCACAGGCTGTTTTGCTGAAAAATGTATGCTGAAAATTTTTTGAATTAGGGTATTGCAAAATGGATATACTTCGTGTATAATTCATCAAGTAGTACGAAATAGGGCTATCGCCAAACGGTAAGGCAACGGACTCTGACTCCGTCATTTTCAAGGTTCGAATCCTTGTAGCCCTGCGCAGGGAATCACTGAGGTGGTTCCCTTTTTTTGCGCCAAAACATTGGCTTGCGGGATATTGAGTGTGTTGGATATCTCATGAAGTAATATGTTTCATTCAATGACAAGTGAATATTGTGAAATCAGTACAAAGCGGATATAATGATATATATTAAGACGCTGTCGAGGAAGGGAGGAAACAAATATGCCGGATAGTATTTTGCGAATCATTGACGAGTTTAAGAATATCGTTCAGCAATGTATTCAGGATGAACTGTCTGCAGTCATTGTGTATGGTTCCTACGCTCGAGGGGATTATCACAAGGGGTCCGATATTGATATTATGATATTGGTAAACACAGAAGATACTGAAATCAAAAAATATGAAGATGAAATATTTGACAGAGCTTATGATATGGAACTTAAATATGGAATCGTAATTTCTCCAATCATTAAGAATTATCGTTTTTTCGAATATTGGTCAGATACACTACCTTTCTACAAAAATATAAAAAAAGAAGGGGTAAGAGTGGCATGACGGAAAAACAAAGAGACTTGTGCATATATCGCTTTGAGAAGGCAGAAGAGACAATAAGGAGCTCAAAACTTTGTATGGACAATAAATTTTTCAAGGATTCCATTAATCGTTCGTATTATGCAGCATTTTATGCTGTTAAAGCGGTGTTGGCACTGGAGGATCTTGATTTCAAGCGCCACAAGGATGTGATAGCTTATTTTAATCAACATTTTGTGGTAACTGAAATATTTGACCGAGAGGTTGGAAGAAAATTAGCGAGACTACAAAAAAAGAGGGAAGCCAGTGATTATGATGATTTCTTTGTAGCCTCGATGGACGAAGCAGATGAACAGCTGGGCGTTGCCAGTTTTATAGTTGGAACCATTCGGAAGTATTTGGTTGAAAAAGCGGTATGGCAAGGTAATGACGTAGGTGAAATCAAGTCAATTTGACGGTAAGGCAACGGACTCTGACTCCGTCATTTTCAAGGTTCGAATCCTTGTAGCCCTGCGAAAAGGCTTCGTGGTTCTCCGCGGAGCCTTTCTTTTATATTTCCAATGAGAAAGGAAAGAATATGAAACTTTTGATCATACGTCACGGCGATCCGGATTACTCCGTCGATTCCCTGACACAAAAAGGGAGGATAGAAGCAAAACTTCTTGCAGAGAGGATTTCGAAACTGGAGATTCGGGATTTCTACGTTTCTCCTCTGGGAAGAGCGCGGGACACCGCCGCCTATACCCTGGAGAAGATGGGGCGGCATGCAACGCAGTGCGAGTGGCTCAGGGAGTTTCCGGTGAAGATAGAGCGGCCGGACAGAGAGGGCTTAAGCCCGGTTGCCTGGGATTGGATTCCTGCGGACTGGACGGCGGATCCCCGCTTTTATGACAGAGATCGATGGGGTGAAAATGAAGTATTTGCCAAAGCCGGGGTCAAGCGGGAGTACGATCGCGTGACTGCGGAATTGGATGCGCTTTTGGCGAAGTACGGTTATGTGCGAGAGGGCGATATCTATCGTGTTGAGGCTGCCAACAATGACACGGTTGTGTTCTTCTGTCATTTTGGATTGGAAGCGGTTCTGCTCTCCCATTTGATCAATGTTTCTCCCATGGTGCTGTGGCAGGGGACGATTGCAGCACCCACCTCTGTGACGACCGTGGTGACGGAGGAGCGCAGAAAGGGTCAGGCAAGCTTCCGGATCACCGCATTCGGGGACACCTCCCATCTGTATGTTCAGGGGGAGCCGCCTGCTTTTGCGGGACGTTTTTGCGAGTGCTACGGCAATGCGGGGGAGCGGATTGACGATTGACGAACCCTGTTGATTGGGATATCATACAGATATACATAGATTTGCAGAGATTACAGGCTGGGATCTGACATTTTCGCCGCTGAAAGCTTGCGGAGTAAGGAAAGGTTCATAAGATGGAAGAATTGAAAGCTTACAAAAAACACTTTTCAAAGATTGGATTGTCTTTTGCAGTAGGATCGGCGGTAATGCTGTTATTGCAGTTTGGAATATCTGCAATCCTGCGCAAGGCGGAGTCGCCCCTGTTGCAGAACTCGCAGGTGATGCTGCTCATCTCATCGGTAACGACCTACGGTGTTGCCTTCCCGATCACATATTTTCTGGTAAAAAATATTCCCGCAACGGCGCCCGAACGGCATAGGATTACCGGCGGCAGGTGGGTGCTGGCGGCTATTATGTCCTTTCCGCTGGTCTTCGGGAGCAACCTGATCGGTGTTTTTCTCACTTTTCTGATCGGGCTTGTGCAGGGCGGAACCGTTCAGAACAATATGCTGGAAGTGATTTCCGCCAACAGCGAGCATTTGCTGTTACTCTTCGTTCTGGTGGTGGTGATCGCACCGGTGCTGGAGGAGCTTTGGTTCCGTAAGCTTTTGATTGATCGCCTGACACCCTATGGTCAGGGGGTCTGTGTGCTTGTTTCGGGGCTGATGTTTGCCTTGTATCACGGGAATCTGAATCAGTTCGTCTATGCGCTTACCCTGGGCATGTTTTTTGCTTTCCTGTATGTCAAGACCGGAAATGTCCGTGTGACCATCGGCTTGCACATGCTGGTTAATTTTGTGGGAAGCATTCTGCCGCTTTTGGTGATGCGTATCTCCGGTATTGAAGAGATGTTTGCTTTGGTGAATGATCCCGCGGCACTCACTGCATATCTGATGGAGCATATGGGCGGATACATGATCTACCTGGGATATGTCCTGCTGGTTTACGGCGCGGCGCTGGCCGGCTTTATCCTGTTTATTGTGTTCCGCAAGCGATTCACCCTGAATCCGGGTACAAATGTCATTCCCGCCGGTAAACGCTTTGCCACAATCTTTGTCAATATTGGCATGGCAGTCTTTGTCCTGATCTATATCGGACTGATTGTGAAGGGACTGATTGTCTGAAATGAGAGAAGAACCGGGAGCGGAGCAATGCCATGTATGACGGAATGTATTATTACGACGGAAGAATTCGATACAGTGAGGTGGACAGCGAAGGCAAACTGACAATTGTGTCACTCCTGGATTATTTTCAGGATTGCTCCACCTTTCACTCGGAAGATTTGGGACTGGGAGTCGAATACCTCAGAGAGCATGGGTTGGTATGGGTGTTGGCCTCCTGGCAGATTGTTGTGGAGCGCAGTCCGAGACTGTGCGAGCGTGTTGAGATCGGAACAGCACCCTATGAATTTAAGGCATTTATGGGGATGCGCAACTTTGCCATGACGACACCGCAGGGTGAGTGCCTGGCGAAGGCGAATTCCGTGTGGACGCTTCTGGATGTGAATACGGGCAAGCCCGCACTGCCGACGGAGGAGATGCTGAACGGTTATGTGATCCGGGAGAAGCTGGATATGGAATATGCACCGCGAAAGATCGTGATTCCCGGAGAGGGAACACGCAGAGAGCCCATCGTGGTCAAAAAGCATCATCTGGATACCAATCATCATGTCAACAATGGACAGTATGTGGCGATGGCGCTGGAATTTGTTCCGGAGCATTTTCCCATTCATCAGTTGCGCGCAGAGTACAAACGACAGGCATTTCTGGACACAGTGCTCGTGCCGAGAGTGGCGGTCGGGGAGCGGTCGGTTACCGTGGATCTGTCGGATGAACAGGGAGCGATGTATTTCACCGCTGAGTTTACCGCGTAAAGAGCGTACGGATACAATGACGGATTAGCCTATCCGTACATCGAAAAAGGAGGGAAGTGGATGTTCAGACTGGGCGAAAAGCAGCAGTTGACGATCGTTAAAAAGGTGGAGTTTGGTGTATATCTGGCCGAGACGGCTGCACCCGGACCGGGGGATGAAGCACAGGAGCGTGTTTTGCTTCCCGTCCGACAGGTTCCTTCACAGGCAAAGATCGGGGATGCTCTGGAGGTTTTCCTGTATCGGGATTCGAAGGATCGCCTGATTGCGACAACGGCGACGCCGAAGCTCATGATGGGTCAGGTTGCGGAGCTTTCAGTAGCCCAGGTGGGGAGGTTTGGCGCCTTTTTGGACTGGGGATTGGAAAAGGATCTGTTCCTTCCGTTTAAGCAACAGAAGAAGAGGGTCCAGCCGGGGGATCGTGTCCTGGTGTCCCTCTATATCGACAAGAGCGACAGACTCTGCGCCACCATGAATGTCTACGCGAATCTTAGAAGCGACAGCCCTTATCACGGGGGTGACCGGGTGAAGGGACGCGTTTATGAGATCAGTGATAACTTCGGGGCGTTCGTTGCGGTTGACAATATCTTCTCGGCACTGATCCCTAAGAAGGAACTGTACGGAGACGTACAGATCGGCGAGGATGTGGAGGCACGCGTGACCTCGGTTTTGCCGGATGGGCGATTGAATTTGAGTGTTCGCGAGAAAACGCCGGTTCAGATCGAGAAAGACGCACGCAGGATCCTGGAGCTTCTGGACAGCTATGAGGGGGCGCTTCCCTTTTCGGACAAGGCTGCTCCCGAGGTGATCACACACGAGACCGGGATGAGCAAAAACGAGTTCAAACGTGCAGTGGGGAAGCTTTTAAAAGAGAATCTCATCGAGATTAAAGAAAAATCCATCAGGAGACGATAATGGTATAGAAGGAGGTGTCATTATGGATATAGCAAGATTATCCACTTCAATGGCAACTGCTTCCATGCAGTCCAAGGTTGGGACGGCCGTTCTGGATAAAGCATTGGAAACGCAGGAGTCATTGGGAGCAGGAATGGTCCGCATGATCGATGCAGCCGCAATGGAACAGAGCGTGAATCCTGCGGTGGGAGCAAACTTCGACATGCGCGTATAATCCCGCCCCAAAAAGCTGTCAGGCAGAAATGTCTGACAGCTTTTTTGCACAAAAACTATTGTTTTTTTGTGAGTTTTTTTGTATATTTATTTATATAGGCTCATTGTCCGGACTCAGAAAAAGGATGTTTATAGTGCCGGCGGGTCGGGGGTTACATGAGGAGGGAAATATGATTTCAAATCAGATTCTGCAGAATACACTGGACGGGTTGAAAGGAATAGCGCGGGTTGATCTCTGCGTGATGGATGTGGACGGCAAGGAGGTCGCATCCACCGCAGATATGGGCAACTGTTCCAAAGCGGCGACGGAGTTTGCCAAATCCTATGCCGATTCCCAGGAGATCCAGGGCTATCAGTATTTTAAGGTATTCGATGAACAGCAGCTGGAGTACATTCTGGTCGTCGGGGGAACCGGCGAGGACGTGTATGTCATCGGCAAGATGGTTGCGTTTCAGATTCAGAATCTGCTTGTAGCCTACAAGGAGCGTTTTGATAAGGACAATTTCATCAAAAATCTCCTTCTGGACAATCTTCTGCTGGTCGACATCTACAGCCGTTCCAAAAAGCTGCACATTCAGACCGATGTGCCCAGAGCATGTCTGATCATTGAGACAGGCAGCGGAAAGGACAGCAACGTCCTGGAGATTACGCGCACGCATTTCGGCGCCAACAGCAAG
This sequence comes from uncultured Lachnospiraceae bacterium, assembly GCA_945833775.1. Lineage (GTDB taxonomy): Bacteria > Bacillota > Clostridia > Lachnospirales > Lachnospiraceae > Acetatifactor. The sequence goes on along the minus strand of CAMAGI010000010.1, from coordinate 20,774 downwards.
GACTTCATTACTGCTGTGGATGAAAATAATGTGATTGTTGTCAAGGAACTTTCCGAGACGGATGCCGTCCATGAGATTGAGAAGGCAGCCAGGGCACTTGAGACCTACCTGCAGAAGGAGGGCCTCAAAAATGTTCGTATTTCCTACGGCACCATCGTGCACGAGATTAAGGAGGTCAGCCGTTCCTACAAGGAAGCCAAGATGGCACTGGATGTAGGAAAGATCTTCTTTGGCGAGAGAGCGATTATTGCCTACAGTGAACTTGGTATCGGAAGACTGATCTATCAGCTGCCGATTCCGCTGTGCAAAATGTTTATCCGCGAGATTTTCGGCGGAAAGAGTCCGGACGAGTTTGATGAAGAGACCCTTACTACCATATACAAATTCTTTGAGAACAGTCTGAATGTCTCCGAGACCTCCAGACAGCTGTTCATTCATCGCAACACGCTGGTATACCGGCTGGATAAGATCCAGAAGAGCACCGGCCTGGATCTGCGTGTGTTTGAGGATGCCATCACCTTCAAGATCGCTCTCATGGTGGTGAAGTATATGAAGTACATGGAGAAGATTGAGTATTAACAGAAAGGAATACGACCGTACATGTCGAAAAGAGAGTACCTGAGAAAGAAACGGGAGCAGATGATCGAGGAAAAGGGGATCATCTATCTCGATAATGTGAGCAAGACCTATTCTTCCGGTTCGCCTGCATTAAACGGAGTTACGCTGAGCATTATGAGGGGTGAATTTGTATTCATCGTGGGAGACAGCGGGTCCGGTAAATCCACACTAATCAAACTTCTGCTGCGGGAGCTCACAGCTTCCGGCGGCAGTGTTTATGTTATGGGAAATGACCTGGCAAAATTACGCCATCGCAAGATTCCCCGGTTTCGCAGAAACCTGGGCGTTGTATTTCAGGATTTCCGCCTTTTGAAGGACCGCAATGTCTATGAGAACGTCGCCTTTGCGCAGCGGATTGTGGAGACTCCCACCAAGGAGATCCGCAGAAACGTGCCCGCCATTCTGGCGACTGTGGGTCTTGCCGGCAAATACAAGGCAAAGACGACACAGCTCTCCGGTGGTGAGCAGCAGCGTGTGGCGCTGGCCAGAGCGTTGGTAAATAACCCGTCCATTCTGCTTGCTGACGAGCCCACCGGCAATCTTGATCCCAAGAACTCCTGGGAGATTATGAAACTGCTCGAGGAGATCAACGAGGGCGGAACCACCGTTGTGGTGGTGACCCATAACCGGGAGATTGTCAACGCGATGCACAAGCGCGTGATCACGATGAAAAAGGGTGTGATTGTGAACGACGAAGAGGAAGGTGAGTATATCGATGAAGATTAGTACGTTTCTATATACGATTCGACAGGGCGTTTCCAATATCTTCCGCAATAAGTGGTATTCCCTGGCCTCCGTTGCGACGATTTCCGCCTGCCTGTTTTTGTTCGGATTGTTTTATGCGATTGTAGCGAATTTCCAACACATTGTGACGACCGCGGAAAAAGCGGTTTCCGTGACGGTTTTCTTCCACGACGAGATGGATTTCTGTGAGAGCCACACGGAGGGACAGATTCCCTCTGATGAGCGCATTGCACAGATCGGTCAGATGATCGGTGCACGCAGTGAAGTTGCGGAAGTAAAGTATTATGACGATGACGAGATCTGGGCCACCTTCGGCCCCGACTATTTCGGAGAGGACTATGCGGTAGGTTTCTCGGAGAATCCGCTTGCCGGTGAGAACAACTATGAGGTGTTCTTGAGCGACGTTTCCAAGCAGGATGCACTGGTAACCTGGCTTCAGTCCATTCCGGAGGTGCGCAAGGTCAATTACTCCACGGTTACGGCGAGCACCTTAAGCGGTGTGAATCTTCTGATTGCATACGTATCCATGGGCATCATCGTGATTCTGCTGGCGGTCAGCATCTTCTTAATCAGCAATACGGTGGCGATCGGTATCTCCGTTCGCAAGGAAGAGATCAATATCATGAAATATATCGGTGCAACCGATTTCTTTGTACGCGCCCCCTTTGTGATTGAGGGTATGCTGATTGGACTGATCGGTGCGGGGGTACCGTTGCTTTTCGTGTATTTTGGATACAATTATGTACTGGGCTATGTTGTGGAGTCCTTCAGCATCCTGAGTGGATTTTTAGCATTCCTGCCGGTGGAGACGATCTTTGAATTCCTGACACCTGCGTCACTTCTTGTGGGCGTGGGAATCGGTTTTCTGGGGAGTATATCAACGGTCAGAAAACATCTCCATGTATAGGATGCGCGGATGAAACAGAAATAGCGGAAAGGCCCGATGGTATTGAAAAAGAAGAGAAAATATAGAGCGATTGCAGGCTTGGTCCTTGCGGGGCTGGTGACGGTGACCGCGCTGTGGGAGAAACCGCAGACCGCGCAGGCGGGGACGATCAGTTCCTCCTCCATCACCTCCGAGACGATCAAGCAGAAGGAACAGGAGATCTCCAAAGCACAGGAGGAGAAGAAAGCCCTTCAGAGTGGTTTGAGCGATCTTCAGAAGATCAAGGAAGAACTGGAAAACAGCAAGAGCGATCTGAAAAAATATGTGGTTCAGCTGGACAATAATCTGGCTGAGATCGAGAGAAAAATAGCGGATCTGAAGCTGCAGATCTCCGACAAGGAAGCGGAGATTGCGCAGACGGAACAGGAACTGGAAGAAGCCCTGTCACAGGAAGAAAATCAGAAGGATTCCATGACCATGCGCGTGCGGCTGATGTATGAGCAGAGCGATTCCTACATGGTCGAGATGCTGCTGAAATCCGCAAGCTTCAGCGACTTTTTGAATCGTGCGGATTTCATGGAGCGTGTGGTTGACAGCGACAAGCGGATGTATGCGGATTATCAGGCGACTCGCCGTCTGGTGGAACTGTGCAAGGAAGAGCTGGAACTGGAGAAGCAGATTCTGGATCAGACAAAGGAAAATGTCGAGATTGAGCAGCAGAACCTGGAGGCTTTGATCGATCAGAAAAACCGTGATATTCAGAAGTATGAAACGGATATCGACAACAAGGAAAAAGCAATCCGGGAATACGAGGAAGAGATCAAGGCACAGGATGAGGAGATAAAGGCTCTGGAGGCCGCTATTGCGGAGGAGAAAAAGAAGATACTCGCCAACAGCGGATCGGTTTTGATCTACGACAACGGAGCGTTCAAATTTCCTCTGGCATCCTATACCAGAATTTCGGATGACTATGGCTATCGGATTCACCCGACGCTTGGCGTGCAGCAGTTCCATAACGGTGTTGATTTTGCGGCGCCCAAGGGCACGGCGATCTATGCCGCATATGACGGCAAGGTGGCGGCTGCCTCCTACAGTTCCACTATGGGCAATTATGTGATGATTGACCACGGAAGCGGTCTGTACACGATTTATATGCATGCTTCCGCACTCTACGTAGAAAAAGGGGATGTGGTAGTCCGGGGTGAGACGATTGCTGCGGTGGGTTCCACGGGGCGGTCCACGGGCAACCATCTGCACTTTTCGGTTCGCCTGAACGGGGAATACACCTCGCCCTGGAATTATCTGTCGTAGGAGGATATTATTATAATCATTGTGCCTGCACCCAGATATCCGGATTGCGGCAGGAATGGGGACGAATATGGAAGATAACAGAGATAATCAGTATTTTGATCTGGATTCCCTGCAGGAGAGACCGACCGCGGAGCCGATTTCCAAAAATCCTGCGAAAGGGTTATTCTTTGGCGGAATTGCCGTGGGTGTTGCGATTTCATTGCTGTTTGCCAGCATTGTCTATCTGGGTGTGAAGATTCAGACCCTGACGGAGGCAAAGCGGGATGCCGGCAAGGAAGTCGTCTTTGAGGAAGGCAGTGTTGTGACACCGCAGCTGGTGAAGAAGCTTCAACAGATTGAGGCGGTAATCAACAAATACTACTATTTTGACAAGGTATCGGACGAGGAAATTATCGACGGAATCTATTCCGGGATGGTGGATTCACTGGGAGACCGTTACACGATGTACCTTGATCTGGACGATACGCAGGACCGCACGGAGGACATGGCGGGAAGCTTCTACGGAATCGGTGTCTATGTCATTGAGGACTCCGAGACGCCCTATATTCGAATCAGCAGTGTGATCGAGGACTCTCCCGCAGAGGCTGTGGGACTGATGCCGGACGATCTGATCTGCGCAGCGGACGGAACCTCGCTGGAGGGCTTGAGCCTGAGCGAAGCGGTGTCCCTGATCAAGGGCATGGAGAATACGGAGGTGGTGCTTACCATTTACCGGGAATCGGCGGGGGGCTACATGGAAGTGCCCGTGGTGCGTGCCCAGGTCAACAACAAACAGGTTACTTTCAGAATGCAGGAGGACAACATCGCGTACATCCGCATCATCGGATTCTCCGAGGTGACCATTGACCAGTTTACGGATGCGCTTGCCACCGCAAAGGGCTCCGGTATGGAAGGCCTGATTCTGGATCTGCGCGGTAATCCCGGCGGAACGTTGGATTCGGTGCTGGAGATTGCCAGACAGATTTTGCCGGAAGGCCTGATCGCCTACATGGAGGACCGGGCAGGCAACCGCAGAGAGTTTACCTGTGACGGGGAGCGGGAGCTGAATGTACCGCTGGTGGTACTGGTGGACGGAAATTCGGCCAGCGCATCGGAATTCCTTGCAGGTGCCATCCGTGACCATGAGAAGGGCACACTTGTCGGCACCACCACCTTTGGAAAGGGAATTGCACAGTCCCTTATCGATCTGCGGGACGGTACCGCTATCTCGATCACCACGGAAGGGTATTTCCTTCCCAAGGGGGACAGTATCCACGGCATCGGTATCGAACCGGATGTGGTTGTGCCCTTTGACGGAGAGGCTTATTACAACAGTAACGGAGAAGTGGATAACCAGTTGGATAAGGCGATCGAAGTGCTGAAAGAGAAGATGAATCAGTAAGCAGGACGAAAACACAACTAGGGAAATTAATAAGACCCGGTTTGCTGGAACGAGTGAGAACTCAGGAAAGCAAGCCGGGTCATTTATGTGCTGTGCCACCGGAGGATGCAAACGGGGCTATCAGCTTTTTGTCACAGTGATCGGTACATTCAGGGTGACGGGAAGAACGCCGTCATCGGCCACGAATTGCAGGTTGAAGCTTCCCTTTATGAGAGGAGTCCAGGAGAACTCTCCGGTTTTTGGGTCAAACTCTGCACCGTCCGGCAAGTGTTTGGCAGACAATGTGAGATTCGCATAAGGACACTTCACGGTATATTCGCGTCGGGCGGTGTCTCCGTTCCACATCCGCTTCTCGCAGTCGTCCGCAGTGCCGTCCGTCAGAGGATTGCGTACCTTGACGGTAAAGGTTACTCTGTGACCGACCGATGTCCGGGTGGCCGGAATCGGTTGGAAATAGGGCCGGTGCACAGTGGCAGGCAGAGGAAAATCGTCGGTTTTGACAGGGTACTCCCAACCGTTTTCGAGGACGGCACAGGTGGGGTAACCATACAGGCTGTCCCTGGGAGTTCCCGGTGCGGGCGCTTTTACCTCCACACATTCCGTCGTATAAGAGTGATGCGTATCCTCGTCTGAGACTTGAATATCACAATCCGTCGTGTGATAGGGATAATCCGGCACATATTCCAGATTGGTCGGACGCTTGAAAGAATTCGAAACCAGGACGATCTGGGGAATATCCCTTTCCACCTGCAGGCTGCAATCGGCGATTTGGGCGCCGTGTACATCGTCAAACACCATGGCGGGGCGGCGCTCCGCCACCAGATAGTGCAGCCGGATATCCTTAAGTGTCAGCCCGTCCACATGGCGGGCATACAGTCCGTATGCGGGAAGAATTCCCCAGTTGCTGGGCTCCGGGTAAACGGCGGGAAGCTCCGGCACATTGTAGGGGTCGGGCACGAACCTGCCGGACTGAGCATCCCAGCGCATACGCGGCAGCAGACCTTCGTTTTTTACAAAGAAAGAATTTACCAGCCAGGGGATGGATTGTACCGTAGGTCGTGCGCCCGGCTGGGAGTAGGCCCAGTTGGTGTTGAGCTGACGCTGCTCCACCGCATGATTCATGGTAAGTCCCCCGCGGTACTCCACATCAATGTGGGAGAGTGTCACGTTCCGTATGGGACTGCTGTCCAGCCCCATGAGCAGGATCGGATATCGGGGATCGGCATCCCGGACGGTGATGTTGCTGATCTCGATGTTCTCCAGCACAGCAATTTTTTCACAGCCCACCGCATTGGCATAGAGACACAGCCGGTCGGCCGGAATCTCGTTGGCAAAGTCGGGTTCGTAAGTATCCGTCTCCGGCTGAAAACGGTAGGCGTAGAAGTGCCCGTCCTTTTCATAATAATTGGCAGGGTTATAGTTGACGGGAGCGGTTTCATCGACAATGTCAAAAGAAGAGCAGCCGTCTGCGCTCACCCTGCGGGTGTAATTGTAGGAGGGCACATAGCGAAGTGCAGGATACTTTGCATATGCAGGTGTGTTCGGAAGGATCCAGTTGGGGTTGTCAAGGCGTACATTTCCGGAGGGAGACAACGCGTCCTCCGGGCTGTTTCCGGTGACGGGGAAACGACCGCGGTCACCGATGCGCAGAAAGATTGGCGAACTGCTGACATTTTCCATGGTGGAGTCCGTGAAGAGAATATCCCGCAGATCGGAGGTATCCACCGCCTCCAGCGCAAATCCGCGGGAGCGCTTAAAACGGATGTTTCGAATGGTTACAAGCTCATAGCCGCAGGTGGATTCCGTTCCCAGCTTGACCCTGGCTGTGGGGCCGCAGCGGTCCGTGGCCACCAGCTTGTCACAGCTGTAGGTGCCTGCATAGACACTTCCCGCATCGTATCCGGTGACATCACAGTCTTCAATCAAAACATTGTAGATGGGCAGAAAGCGGCCCGCACCGAAGGAAGCCTTTAATACCAGCGCATCGTCCGTAAGGGAGTTAAAACGGGAATGGACAACGGTGACATCCCTGCAGCAGTCCACATCCAGGGCATCCCGAATGGTGTCTGCCAGGATGGAATCCACCAGCATGTTTTCCACGCCCTCACAGAGAATGGCGAAATGGCCTGCGTTCAGAATGGAAAAGTCTTTCAGAACAATGTTTTTGCAATCCACCAGAGAGATGCCCTTGTTGCCAAACCACTTGCCGCGATGACCGGGGGCGCTGCGTTTTTCATTCTCCGCGGGATCTCCGCCTGAGAGCGCGTAATCAGTATAGCCGTCCGGATCCGAAAAGCTTCCGTCGAAAAGCCCCTCACCGTAGATCATGACGTTCTGCAGATCTCTGCCGTAGACAAGGCTGTTGGCAAAATAAGTGTGTCCGTGATCCTGAAGCCCGACATAGGGGTTGACTTCGGGTTCGTCGTAATTGCCGCCCTCTCCGGGAATCACCCGGTCACCGGAAAACATTTCGCAGCGTGCGGCGCGGATGACGGCACCCTTCTCCAGGTACAGATTCACGTTGCTTGCCAGGCGTATGGTATAGGTCTTGAACTCGCCCGCAGGGACAAGAACGGTACCGCCGCCGCTGTGGTATGCCGTTGCAATGGCACGATTGATCGCTTCCGTCGTGGCGACGGGATGATCATTTTGGACGGCACCGAAACTTGTGATGTTAAAGATCCGATCTTCCTTCAACAGGCTTGCAGCGGTGATGCTGCAGCCTGTGGCACATTTGACTTTTCTCATGGAACCTCCCTCATCGGTCGTAGGATGTATACATTCAATGTAGTACATCTCAAACTTTCCGTCAACTGCCTTAAGCGATTGTCCCGGTGGAATTTTGGGGGATGTCACTGTTCCGATTTCCGGAAGTGCCCTCTATGGATCGCGGGAGCGTAAATACCGCGAATGGGCGCGAAATAGGATTGAGTCCGCTGGAAAAATCTGTTATACTGTTCGGTAGTGTGTTTTTTACAAGAGAGGGGCTCAAAATGGCTTTTAACTCGGTCGACTTTCTGATCTTTTTCCCCATAGCGGTACTGGTATACTATGTGCTTCCACAGAAAATTCGCAATTACTGGCTTCTTGCAGCCAGCTATTATTTTTACATGTGCTGGAACGCCAAATATGCGCTGCTTCTTTTCTTTTCCACCTTTGTAACCTATTTGAGCGGACTACTGATCGAAGGGGTGCGCCGCAAATATCCCCGGCGAACAGGGTGGGCAAAGGCGGTGGTTGCCGGAAGCTTTCTGATCAATCTGTTCCTGTTGGGTTATTTCAAATACGCCGGTTTCCTTTTGGACAATGTGCAGAGTGTATTTCGACGGTTGGGAATCGCTCTCTCCGTTCCCCGGGTGGACGTGCTTCTGCCCGTCGGAATTTCGTTTTTCATCTTCCAGGCGCTGAGCTACACGATGGACGTGTACCGTGAGGAAGTGGCGGCGGAGCACAATTTGTTTCGTTATGCACTGTTTGTATCCTTTTTCCCGCAGCTGGTTGCGGGCCCCATTGAGCGCTCTAAGGATCTGCTGCCGCAGTTTTCCGAAAAACATGATTTTTCGCTGGATCGCGCCAAAGAGGGCCTGCTCATTATGGGGTGGGGACTTTTCTTAAAAATGGTGATCGCGGATCGGGCTGCGATTTTCGTGGATGCCGTGTACAACGATATTGCTACATACGGCGGAATGTATATCGTGGTCGCGGCGATTCTTTTCGTGTTCCAGGTGTATTGCGATTTCTCGGGCTACTCCTGCATTGCGCTGGGGGCGGCACAGGTGCTGGGATTCCGCCTTACGGAAAATTTCGAAGCGCCCTTCTGCGCGGTGAGCGTGGGTGAATTCTGGCGACGCTGGCATATCTCGTTAAACCGGTGGTTCACACAGTATCTGTACATTCCTCTGGGCGGAAACCGAAAAGGGAAACTTCGCAAGTATTGCAACCAGATGGTGGTATTTCTGGTGAGTGGTCTGTGGCACGGAGCGGTCTGGTCCTATGTGGTGTGGGGCGGACTAAACGGCATCTTTGTCATCACCGGCGAACTGACCCGGCCGATCCGGGACCGGATCAAAGCGGCCATTCACTGGAGGGACGAGGCTGTGCCTGTGCATGTTGTGCGGTCAGTGATTACCACCCTGCTGTTTGCGTTTTCCATGATTTTTTTCCGGTCACAGGGTACCAGCTTCGCCATTCGCGTTATCCGGCAGATGGTTACGGTTCGAAATGCCGGCATCCTGTTCGACGGATCGCTGTACACTCTGGGACTCAACCAGAGAAATTTTGTGCTGCTTCTGCTGGCTCTGTGTGTGCTGATGGCGGCGGATATTCTCCGGTATCGCGGTGTGAAGGTGCGCGGGTGGATTTTGGAACGCTGCCTTCCCATTCGCTGGGCATGCGCTCTTGTGTTGATCCTCGCGATTGTGGTGTTCGGAATCTGGGGAGTGGGGTACGACAAGACCGCGTTTATCTATTTCCAATTCTAGGTACTGACCCAAAGAGCGCAGCTGTTTAGCGGCTTGCTCTATCTCGGCTGTTTGTGCGGCAGGCGTCACAAAACAGCCCTTCGCGTGGAGACGAATCGGAGATTTGTCTTGCGATTTTTCTGACAGAAACGTCTGTGAAATGGGGATTCAAATGATGAAAAAGAAGATACTGGACTGTGGAAAGGTGGTTGTATTTGTACTTCTGGTGGTATTTGCGCTGGAAGGAACCTCCAGATTGCTGATGGCGCAGGATAATTACATAAAGTACAGCGGGTTTTATGCGGAAAAGGAACCCTTCGATGTGTTGTTTTTCGGATCCAGCCGGATGATGGACGGGGTGTATCCCATGGAACTCTGGGAGAATTACGGGATTACCTCTTACAACATGGCACAGCACTGTGAGCGTCTGCGTATAACCTACTGGCAGATCGTGCAAGCTATTCGTGTGAATAAACCCCGTGTGATTGTGGTGGATGTCTCCATCCATGAGGACGGTAAGATCAGCGCGGCGGATGAGAGCGAGGTCAGCTTTCTGCATCAGTCGCTGGATCATATGCCCACTTCACTATCCAAATACAGAGCCATCCGGGACATTCTGGAGGACGATGTGGATGCCTTCGAGTACATCGTTCCGCTGACCATGTACCACAATCGATGGGATACGCTGGACGAGGCGGAGCGACCGGAGCAGGATCCTGTTTTGAAGGGAACCGAGTACCGGATCGCCACCCAGTTTTTCGAACATAGCGATTGGTCGGCGGAGGAGTGTGCTTCCTTAGAGGAGTACGAGATGGAGTATTTCCGCAGGATCATCGAGCTGTGTGAGAAGGAGAAGATTCCCTGTGTCTTCACGGTGATGCCCTCTCTGTGGATTTCGGAGGATCCGCAGGAGTGTGCGAAGATCAACAGTATGGAAGCGTATGCCGGGAGTCTGGGAATTCCATTCTTTAACTTTGCAAAAGAGGATGAGATGATCAACTATCAGACGGACTTCTATGACAAGTCCCACCTCAACGCCTCCGGGGCAATGAAGATCACGAATATTCTGGGCGCATACCTCTGCGAGCAGTACGATCTCCCCGCTGCCAAGAAGGATCGTACGACAAAAAAATGGATGGAGGCGGAGGAAGCCTACCTGGCAAGCAGGCGGGAAGTGTACGAGGCGATCAAGGCGGACAATTATCCCCTGGACTATCTCACCCTCATCAATCGTGACGATGTGGAGTATGTGATTCAAATTTCGGATCCGGACTGCATGGATCTGTTCTGGATACGCCCCATTCTGCAGGAGATGGGTGTGGATACGGAGCGCGCTTCCCGGGGAGAATATATCTATCGGACAGCGGGAATACCGGACAGCTGGGTGAACAATTCTGCGGAAAATCCCCCTGCTCTGACGGTTTGGGTGTATGATAAAAATATGGAATTGCTGGATACGGCTTATTTTGTTACACAGTAGACTGCACGGAAGAAAGTCAAACAGTGCCGGAGGAGTACGGAACAAGCGGGACTTGTACCGTACTCCTTTTTTGAGAAATTTTGCAAAACAGAACATTTGTTCTGAAATTGCTGTACATTTCCGAAGAAATGTGTTATGATTACAAGGGTCATAGGACCGGAGGAAAAATGCAGGAGGCTTCTATGGATCGATTTGTATTACATTCAGAATATCAGCCCACCGGTGATCAACCCCGGGCAATCAGGGATCTGGTGGAGGGCTTTCAAGCGGGCAACCAGTTTCAGACCCTGCTCGGTGTCACCGGATCCGGTAAGACCTTTACCATGGCCAATGTCATTGCAGCCCTGAACAAGCCGACGCTGGTCATCGCCCACAACAAGACACTTGCCGGCCAGCTTTACGGCGAGTTCAAGGAGTTTTTTCCGGAAAATGCGGTGGAGTATTTTGTGTCCTATTACGATTATTATCAGCCGGAGGCCTATGTGCCCTCCTCGGATACCTACATTGCAAAGGACTCCTCCATCAACGATGAAATCGATAAGCTTCGGCTTTCGGCGACGGCATCATTGACGGAGCGTCGTGATGTGGTGGTGGTTGCCAGCGTTTCCTGTATTTACGGCCTGGGCAGCCCGGATGAATACCAGGACATGATTGTGTCCCTGCGTCCGGGTCAGACCAAGGACCGGGAGGAAGTGCTACGGGAACTGGTGGCGATCCAGTATGTGCGCAATGATATGGATTTTGAGCGGGGAAGCTTTCGCGTGCGCGGGGATGTTGTGGAGGTGTACCCCGCCCAGGGCGGCGATTACATGATCCGTATTGAGTTTTTTGGGGACGAAATCGACCGGATTGCGGAGGTGGAACCGCTCACCGGCAAGGTACACTCTGTCTTGAATCATGTGGCAATCTTCCCGGCCTCCCACTATGTCGTTTCGCAGGATAAGATCCGGAAAGCCTGTGACAATATCGAGAGCGAGCTGGAGGAACGGGTTCGCTATTTTAAGGGTGAGGATAAATTGATCGAGGCGCAGCGCATTGCGGAGCGCACCAATTTTGATGTGGAGATGCTCCGTGAGACCGGTTTTTGCTCCGGCATTGAGAACTACTCCAGACATCTGACCGGGTCCGCACCCGGGGAACCGCCCATGACACTGATGGACTTTTTTCGGGATGATTTTCTGATCATCATCGACGAGTCCCATATGACCATCCCGCAGATACGCGGAATGTATGCGGGTGACCGCTCCCGTAAGACAACCCTGGTGGACTATGGCTTCCGGCTGCCCTCGGCGCTGGATAACCGTCCGCTGAATTTTGAGGAGTTTGAAGCCCATATTGATCAGATGCTGTTTGTGTCCGCGACACCCTCCGATTATGAGAAACAGCACGAGCTTCTGCGCACGGAACAGATCATCCGCCCCACGGGACTTTTGGATCCCAAGGTGGATGTGCGCCCTGTGGAAGGGCAGATTGACGATTTGATCGGTGCCATCCGCAAAGAGGTGGAGGGGCATAATAAGGTTCTGGTGACCACGCTGACCAAGCGTATGGCAGAGGATTTGACGGACTATATGAAGGAAGTCGGGATTCGGGTGAAATATCTGCACTCCGATGTGGATACACTGGAGCGTGCGCAGATCATCCGGGATATGCGTCTGGATGTGTTTGATGTGCTGGTCGGCATCAACCTGTTGCGGGAGGGCCTGGATATCCCGGAGATTTCCCTGGTGGCGATCCTGGATGCCGATAAGGAGGGTTTTTTAAGAAGTGCCACCTCGCTGATTCAGACCATCGGACGTGCCGCGCGAAACGCGGAGGGACATGTGATCATGTACGCGGATACGATCACGGATTCCATGCGGGTGGCCCTGGATGAGACCAACAGGCGCCGCGAGATCCAGATGCAATACAATGAAGAACATGGGATTACCCCCCAGACGATTCGGAAGGCGGTTCGTGATCTGATCAGTATCTCCAAGGTGATTGCCAAGGAGGAGCTGGCCTTTGAGAAGGATCCCGAATCCATGGACCGCAAGGAGCTGGAAAAGCTGATTGCGGATGTTCAGAAGAAGATGCAGAAAGCGGCAGCTGACCTGAATTTTGAGGCGGCAGCCGAACTGCGCGACAAGATGATCGAGTTGAAGAAGAATCTCAACGAATTGAAAGAGTGAGTATACCGGAGGAGTGAGAATTCATCATGGCGAAGGAAAAGGAAGAGTGGATGACGGAGGAACCCGCCAGGATTGTGCCCAGAAAGCAGGCACAGGAATATATCAGAATCAGGGGCGCAAGGGAACACAATTTGAAGGGGATTGATGTGGACATCCCCCGCAATCAGTTTGTAGTTCTGACAGGATTGTCAGGTTCCGGCAAATCCTCCCTCGCGTTCGATACGATCTATGCAGAGGGGCAGAGACGCTACATGGAATCGCTGTCCTCCTATGCCCGCATGTTCCTGGGGCAGATGGAGAAGCCGAATGTGGAGCGCATTGACGGTCTGTCTCCCGCCATCTCCATCGATCAGAAGTCGACGAACCGTAATCCCCGTTCCACAGTCGGAACCGTGACGGAAATTTATGATTATTTCCGACTGCTCTACGCCAGAATCGGAACGCCCCACTGTCCGAACTGCGGGCGTGTGATTGAGAAGCAGACCGTGGATCAGATGGTGGACCAGATCCTGCTGCTCGGTGAAGGAACCAAAATACAGCTGCTTGCGCCGGTGGTGCGCGGGCGCAAGGGTGAACATGAGAAGGTACTGGATCGCGCCAAGAGAAGCGGCTACGTACGTGTGCGCATCGACGGCAACCTGTATGAACTCTCGGAGGAGATTAAGCTAGACAAGAATATCAAGCACAACATTGAGATTATCGTGGATCGTCTGGTGGTCAAGGAGGGAATTGAGCGTCGTCTTGCCGATTCCATTGAGAATGTTCTGAATCTGGCGGACGGTCTTTTGATTGTGGACGTCATCGACGGAGAGACCCTGACCTTCAGCCAGAGCTTTTCCTGCCCCGACTGCGGAATCAGTGTCAGCGAGGTGGAGCCCCGGAGCTTTTCCTTCAACAACCCCTTCGGAGCCTGTCCGGTGTGTTTGGGACTGGGCTACAAGATGGAGTTTGATCTTGATCTGATGATTCCCAATCCCGAACTGAGCATTGCCCAGGGAGCGATTGCCGTCACCGGCTGGCAGTCCTGTGCAGATAAGAAGAGTTTTACCAACGCAGTACTGCAGGCACTCTGCAAGGAATATCAATTCGATCTTGAGACGCCCTTTCAGGATTACCCGCAGAAGGTAAAGGATGTTCTGCTCTATGGTACCGGCGGCAAGGAAGTGGAAGTGCACTATGTGGGACAGCGCGGAAGGGGCGTCTATCCCGTTGCATTCGAGGGACTGATCGCCAATGTCGAGCGCAAGTATAAAGAGACTTTCTCGGAGACAATGAAGCAGGAGTACGAATCCTTCATGCGTATCACGCCCTGTAAGGAATGTAAGGGCATGCGTTTGAAAAAAGAATCGCTGGCGGTTACGGTCTGCGGAAAGAACATCTATGAGATTACCTCCATGTCGGTTCTGGATCTGAAGAACTATCTGGACGGTATGGAGCTGACCAGACAACAGGAGCTGATCGGTAAGCAGATACTGAAGGAGATCAGGGCACGGGTCGGATTTTTGGTGGAGGTGGGATTGGACTATCTGTCCCTGTCCCGGGGAACCGCCAGTCTTTCCGGCGGAGAGGCCCAGCGAATCCGTCTGGCCACGCAGATCGGCTCCGGCCTTGTGGGGGTCTGCTATATTCTGGACGAGCCCAGCATCGGTCTCCATCAGCGCGATAATGACCGTCTGCTCGGAGCGCTCAAGAATCTTCGGGATCTCGGTAACACGCTGATCGTCGTGGAACACGATGAGGACACCATGCGAGAGGCCGACTATATTGTTGACATCGGGCCCGGCGCAGGTTCCCGCGGCGGCGAGGTGGTCGCCTGCGGTACCGCCGAGGAGATCATGCAGATTCCGGAGTCCATAACCGGTCAGTACTTAAGCGGCGTGCGCAGCATCCCGATTCCGGAGAAACGCAGAACGCCCACCGGCTGGCTCAAGGTTCTGGGAGCTCAGGAAAACAATCTGAAAAATATCGATGTGGAGATTCCTTTGGGTATCTTTACCTGTGTGACAGGTGTGTCAGGTTCGGGAAAGAGCTCTCTGGTAAATGAAATATTGTATAAGCGCCTGGCGAGGGATCTGAATCGCGCGCGATGCATTCCGGGCAAGCATAAGGATGTGTTGGGGCTGGAACAGCTGGACAAGGTGATTGATATCGATCAGTCGCCCATCGGACGTACACCCCGTTCCAATCCGGCCACCTATACCGGTGTGTTTGATATGATCCGTGACCTCTTTGCGTCCACCGCGGATGCCAAAGCCAAAGGGTATACCAAAGGGCGCTTCAGCTTCAATGTGAAGGGCGGTCGTTGTGAGGCCTGCGGCGGTGACGGAATCATTAAGATTGAGATGCATTTTCTGCCGGATGTCTATGTGCCCTGTGAGGTATGCGGCGGCAAGCGCTACAATCGCGAGACGCTGGATGTAAAATATAAGGGAAAGAGTATTTTTGACGTACTCGACATGACGGTGGAGGAAGCCCTTCCCTTCTTTGAGAACGTGCCGTCCATCCGCAATAAGATCCAGACCCTGTACGACGTAGGACTCTCCTATCTGAAGCTGGGACAGCCCTCCACCACCCTGTCCGGCGGTGAAGCCCAGCGTATTAAGCTTGCCACCGAGCTCTCCAAGAGGAGTACGGGCAGGACGATTTATATCCTGGACGAGCCCACCACCGGCCTGCACTTTGCAGATGTCCACAAGCTGGTGGAGATTCTGCACAGACTCGCGGACGGCGGCAATACCGTGGTTGTCATCGAGCACAACCTTGACGTAATCAAGACCGCGGATTATATTATTGATATCGGTCCGGAGGGCGGAGACCGCGGCGGTACCGTCTTTGCCAAGGGTACTCCGGAGGAAGTGGCCGCCGATCGAAATTCGTATACCGGCAGGTATATTAAAAAGATGCTGGAAAAGCGCTGAGAAGTGATCAGCTTAGAGAACGGAGTTTTCAATGGTACAAAGCGAGAAGCTGGTGCAGTTTTATTTTGGACAGTATCGGGATTGCGCCAAACAGATGAAGAAAAAGAATAACGACGGGCGCAAGACCTATGCGAGCCGCATGGATAAACTGTTGCAGGAGATGCAGGAGCGCAAGCCGAGTAAATACAGTCAGGCACATCTCGAGGAATACCACCGGCAGATCCGCAGCATGGCATATTACGCCTTCAAGGAGGACAACCAGTTTGCGATCATGAAGATCCGTGATCTGATGATGCCGGAGCTGGTTCGTCTGGATATGGCGGGCTTATCCGACGGGGAGCAGGAACTGATCACGTCCAGGTTCCTTGACTTTCTGCGCGAAGAGCATCCCTTTGAGATCTGCCAGAAGACCCTGAAAAACCTTGCCAAGAGCAGCGCGGAGTCGGGAATTCGCAGCCAGATTATCGGGCTGGTACCCACCAGACCGGAAACAGAATTTCCCCAGGCTCTTGAGATGGAACGCCACTTTGTACTGCACATCGGTCCGACCAACTGCGGCAAGACCTACCAGTCTCTGGAACGCTTAAAGACGGCGGAGAACGGCGTGTATCTGGGCCCCCTTCGTCTGCTGGCATTGGAGGTTTATGAGAAGATGAACGATGCGGGAATTCCCTGCACAATGCTCACCGGAGAAGAACGTATCTATGAGGAGAACAGTCGTATTGTATCCTCCACCATCGAGATGCTGGACATCGAGAAGCAGTATGATGTCGCGGTGATCGACGAGGCACAGATGATTGCCGATCCGGATCGGGGACATTCCTGGACTCGTGCGATTCTGGGAGTACAGGCGAAAGAGATTCATGTCTGCATGAGCCCTGCGGCGGAACGGGTGGTAAAACATTTGATCTCTCTGTGCAACGATACCTGGGAGACCCACCGCTATGAGAGAAAGACGGCCCTTGTATGTGAAGAGACGGCATTCCAATTCCCGGATGATGTACAGGAGGGAGACGCCCTGATCGCCTTTTCAAAACGTGCGGTGTTGGATATTGCCGGGCGCCTGGAGCATGACGGAATTAAAGCCAGTGTAATCTACGGAAGCCTTCCGCCGGAAATCCGCCGCAGGCAGATCCATCTTTTCACATCCCATCAGACCAAAGTTGTGGTTTCCACGGATGCAATCGGAATGGGCCTGAATCTGCCCGTCCGCAGAATTGTCTTTGTACAGACGGAGAAATTTGACGGGAAGACGACGGGACCGCTGACGGTTCCCACGATCCATCAGATTGCCGGTCGAGCCGGTCGCTTCGGAATCTATGATACGGGTTACATCAATGCGATGGGGGAGGAAAATCTGGCATACATCCGGGAACAGTTTCCCCTGCCGGAGCCGGAGGTTGACCATGTGAGTCTCGGTTTTCCCCAGGTGCTTCTGGATATGGATGAACCGCTGGATGCGATCCTGAAGATCTGGAAGTCTGTTGAGACCCAGCCGCCCTTTGAGAAGATCAGTATTGAAGAAGTGTTGTTTTTATATGAGCGCGCATACAAGGACCGCAAGGAAATCGACGGTTTTGAAGACAAGCATATGCTGTACCGGATGATTACCTGCTCCATTGATATCAAGAATCGCGATATTGTGGATCTGTGGCTGTATTACTGCAAGACCTATACGGCAGATGTGTGCCTGCAGTTCCCGGCACTTCTGATGTGCAATGACATCGGCCTGCACCGGTACGAGACGTTCTATAAGCTGCTGGATCTTTACTATCAGTTTTCGATACGGATGGGGAAAGAGATTGACCAGGAACGTCTGGATCAGGAGCGGGAAAAGACGGAGGAGACGATCATGCGTTTCCTCGCCAAGAGAAAGAATGAGTATATCCGGAAGTGCCGTTTTTGCGGGGCTCCCCTTCCGCTTGAGACCGGATCCGGTGTCTGCGATACCTGCTTCGAAGAGATGAAACGAAAACGGAAAAACGGAGAAGCCATGGGACCCCGCAGACCGCGGCGCGGTGGGAGAAATGCGCGCGGTCGCAGGAGCGGCGCGAGAAACGGCGAGCGGAAAGAATGATGCTCGCCCGGTTATTCAGCGGCCAGATAGAGAATGCCCAAGGTTCCGTATCCGCAGTGGGAGGAGATGACTCCGCCTGCTCTTGTGGTCAGGATCTCGTCGAAGTAATTCAGTGACTGCAGATAGGAATAAACCATTCGGACAATTTCTTCGTCACAGCCCGAGTGCGTTATGAAGACGCGATCCTTCTCGGCGTGACGCAGATCCTCTTCCATGTCTTTTGCATAATTCAGGATGACGGAACGCATGGAACCGCGGTACTTCTTGCCGGCATCCATCTTCCCGTCCTTCACTTCAATTCTGGGATGGAGCTTCAATACGCTCCCCGCCATTGCCGCAACACTGCTGCAACGCCCTCCGCGATGAAGATAGACCAGCGTGTCCACCACGAAGCTTGCACGCACCTTATCGCGCATCGCCGTAATTTTACTACGGATATATTCTGCGGATTTACCTTCTCCCGCCATGATCGCTGCTTTGATCACCAGCAGACCGATGCCCGTGGACAGACTCCGGGAATCAATCACGCAGACTCTGTCGGAAGCCTCCAGCTCCTGCGCGACCATCCGGAACACATTTCCGGTGGTGGACATCTGCTCGGAGATACAGAATGCGACAATATCGTCACCCCCGTCCAGAATCGGCTTCATCACCTCGATGGTATCCTCAACGGAGGTGGCTGAAGTCTTCGGTGTCACCTTGTTCGCGTCCGACCAGGCATAGATCTCATCCGGTTGAATCTCCGTCAGATCCCGATATTCCCTGTCGCCGAGCACAATGTGTAAGGGGATTATGGTAATGTTGTATTTATCAATTAGATTCTGTGACAAATCACATGTACTGTCTGCAATGATTCGAACCATATGCTACCTCCTCAGGTCATCATTATAACTCTTTTGATGAAAAAAGTCATCTTTTTTTCACAATGCCTTTCTCCCTTTTAAGTGATATCAGCCCAAATCGACCTCGTTTCACGTTTTGGACCTACATTGTCTTTCTGCCCGTCAGCCTAAATCGAGTTCATTTCTCGCTTTGGACCTACATACTTCAGTTTTCGTGATTTGTCACTATTATAATTTGTAAAATATATCAATAAATTCATTCCATTGTTATTCAGCGGGTACACAATTCCATAAAGAGACATGGTTTTTTGCGACTTTATCCACACAGATTTATTAGGCGTCACAAGTAAGTCCAGCTACAGTTCTCGTGACCGCTGCGTTTTCTACTCCTCGCACGCACATCTTCGCTCCGGCTTCTGCGAAAAATTCGCCTCTACGAGGCTCAAACATGCGCCCGCCGTCGCTGTTAGCGTGCTCATCCTTACGAAAGCCTCGCGATTGTCACTTCGAATCTGTACCTGCTCCTGCCTTTGTGACCGCTTAATAGCCTGCCATCAGAAGCTTTCGTCCATTTTGGTATCGTCTCCCAAACTGGTTTTATAGATATCCGGATACTCAAACAATTCTCTAACTATTGTTCATTTTGATATGACGAATCGAAAAGTAAAATGCGTGAGGACTGATCTGAGATAAACCACAGGAAACCATAGAATTTGCCGTGTGTGATACAAAATGTGAGCAAGATTTTAAAGATCTATGCAACAGACTATTCTTGTAGCAGTTGTTTTTACGGATATACCGACTATTTCGCGTGAAACAGTAGACGTGGGCCGCCCCAGTTTATGAGCAATGAGTCTGATGTGATGAGGAAAGATCGGCCTTTGGCATACTGCAAGAAATTATTGAGGGACCGGGAAGAGCAGTGCCCTTCTGCCCTTCTGCCTAAAAAATTCATGTTGTAAAAATGCAGAAAAAATGATAAAATAACTCTATCAACAATTAAAACTTGCATTGAAAACAGAACCTTGCTCAAGAGACAGGGTTCTTTTCATTCTCGGCGAGTTGAAAATATGCGTGCAAAGCATATGATGTAACTGCAAGTAAATAGGGTTCACCCTATCATGTATTTGACAGGGTGGGCGACATTCGCTTTCCCTGTTGGTACACAACAGAGAAAGCGAGGAAATGATGAATTACAAAGAGAAAAAGGCTGCAGAAGAAGCATATAACAATCTGCAATTTAAGGACGATTATTTATTCTGTAAGATACTTACGGAGAGACCGGATATTGCAAAAGAATTGGTGGAATTAATCCTGGGTGTCAAAATCCGGGAGGTTGTTGTGCAGAAACAAAAACCCATCGAAATAACAGCGGACGGTCGCGGAATTCGGCTGGATGTATACCTTGAGGACGACCGGAATACGGTGTACGACCTTGAGATGCAGACGGCCAGGAAGAGTAATCTCCCGAAAAGATCCCGTTATTATCAGGGCATGATTGACCTGGATATGATAGGAAGAGGTGCAGATTTCTCGGAATTAAAGAAATCGTATGTCATTTTCATTTGCATGGAGGATCCTTTCGACCGTGGAAACTATATCTACAGTTTTGAAAACATATGCAAAGAAAATGAAATGCCTCTGGAAGATGGGGCCTATAAGATCTTTTTGAATGCGTCCGGAACCAGGGGTGATGTTTCCGGGGAACTGAAAGACTTTTTTCTTCTGTTAAAGGAAGGCAAGGGCGAGTCAGAACTTTCCAAAAAGATTGCGGCAGAGGTAGAAAAAGCAAAGGCCTATGATGAATGGAGGATTGAGTTTATGACCCTGTACATGAGAGACAAGGAAAAAATTCAAGAAGGAATGGAAAAAGGACGTATCGAAGG
>CAMAGI010000009.1 GCA_945833775.1 uncultured Lachnospiraceae bacterium | reverse complement strand
TCCGGTGTCTGGTTGTATACCACACAGGTCTTGATGACATCCACCTGTAAGAGAAAATCGCTGATGAGTCCAAGAATATTGGAATCGCACGGCTTTGCATGAATCACCGCAAACTCATAATCGTCATTGTAGCTCGCCTTAATCATGGCAACTCCGGCAATCTCCAACTCCGAAAGGGAAATGTTGGAATTGCGGAACAACGTGATGGCACTCTTATCGAAGGGAACGGCCTCGCGCATATCCATGTCCAACGGATTGAAAAGTTCGGAAAACTGGTTGGTATCGGTGTACAGACCGTAGTAGAGTGCCGTTCCGAGATGATTGTCATCCGAGATAACGTACCCTTCATCGGAGAGCATTTTCCACACCAGCGTCGCACAGCTTCCAAGATTGGGTTTGATTTCCGCAAGTTCCACCCCTTCAATCTCCTGTTGATGGTGATCGATAATCGCCACATGATCCGCCTTCAGCCGCGTCACGTTTCCGGCGCCGTACTGACAGTCCACCGTAATGAGAAGGCCCTTGGTCTTCGCGTCGTCTCCGGGTCTTACCGGGACATATTCCACCGGGATTGCAAGGTTATCCACCATCAGGCGCAGATTGGACTTGTGAATCTCATTGCGTCCGCTGTATATCAGCCGGACCTGTTTTCCCTTTTCCTGAAAATAACAGTACAGCCCATACCCGGCTGCAAGCGAATCTGCATCCGGGTTATCGTGGCACTGAATTGTGATCGGGTCAAATCTTTCCAAATCTGAAAGCCGCATACTTTTTCCTCATTAATTTCTTTTGTAAGACGTTTCCATTAGTGATGGAACAGACGAATTCCGGTGAAGCTCATCACCATACCGTACTTGTCGCAGCAGGCAATCACGGCGTCATCACGAACGGAACCGCCGGGCTGGGCGATATACTTTACGCCGCTCTTGTGCGCTCTCTCGATATTGTCGGAGAACGGGAAGAATGCATCACTTCCCAGCGTAACGTCCTGCATCTTATCCAGCCATGCCCGCTTCTCCTCACGGGTAAATACGGGAGGCTTCACCTGAAAGGTTCTCTGCCATACGCCCTCTGCGAGGACATCCTCATACTCATCGCCCATATAGACATCAATCGCATTGTCTCTGTCCGCTCTGCCCAGGCCGTCTACAAACTGAAGCCCCATAACCTGGGGAGACTGACGCAGAAACCAGTTGTCTGCCTTCTGTCCGGCAAGTCGGGTGCAGTGAATACGGGACTGCTGTCCGGCACCGATACCGATGGCCTGTCCGCCCTTTACATAGCACACCGAGTTGGACTGGGTATATTTCAGGGTGATCAGTGCGATTTTCATATCGATCAACGCACTCTCGGGAATGTCCTTAGCCGCTGTAACGATATTGGAGAGCAGATCGCCGTTTACATCCAGTTCGTTTCTTCCCTGCTCGAAGGTAATTCCATACACCTGCTTTTTCTCAATGGGAGCGGGAACATAATTCGGATCGATTTGAATCACATTGTAAGCACCCTTCTTCTTGGCTTTTAAAATCTCCAGAGCCTCATCCGTATAACCGGGCGCAATAACACCGTCGGAAACCTCACGCTTAATCAGTCTGGCGGTATCCGCATCACACACATCGGACAGCGCAATAAAGTCTCCGAAGGAAGACATTCTGTCCGCGCCTCTCGCTCTTGCATAAGCACAGGCCAGAGGGGAGAGTTCTCCCAGATCATCCACCCAGTAGATCTTCGCAAGGGTATCGTCCAGCGGAAGGCCTACTGCCGCTCCTGCGGGGGATACGTGCTTGAAGGAGGTTGCTGCGGGAAGGCCGGTCGCCTCCTTCAACTCCTTCACCAGCTGCCAGCCGTTAAATGCATCCAGAAAATTGATGTATCCGGGTCTGCCGTTTAAAACAGTAACAGGGAGTTTGGTCCCATCTTCCATGTAAATGCGGGAAGGCTTCTGATTGGGGTTACAGCCGTATTTCAATTCGATCTCTTTCATTATTCTATCTCCTTTTTCCAAAAAGTTGCAGCGGTTACTCATTTTTATTGAAAATCACAGAGCGGTATTCACCGGTTGCGATATCAATGTAGCGGACAAAGAGTGATACTTTGTTATCCTCGTTTAAGCTGCTCCAGAGCATCTGTGCAAAGGAATCACAATCATCGGGGATTGCAACCACCTTCGGCTCACCGCAAAAGCTGGGAAGGGGGGTTCCATCGTGCATATAGGTATGAATAAAGCGTCCCTCGCCGGCTTTGGGATTATCATAGGTATAGGTAAAACGATTGCAGCAGGAGGGATCTCCCTCATTGCTCTTTAAAATCGACATGGCAAAATCGTACTGTCCGTCCTCCACGTGCATAACGCCGGAAATTCTGGGCGTATAATTGGGGCCATCAGGCTCGAATTCTCTGCTGCGCAGGGACTGTTCAAAGGTAAGTCCAGCTTTTAAGCCGTCATAAACCGTATCCGTCTGATCGCCGTTTGTCACGATGGTGTCATGGCCAAGGACGCGAACAGGGGCATAGATGATCAGGCTGGGATCCTCCAGTTTGGAGGGGTCGAAGGCTTCGGTGCGGATTCCTTCTCCTTCAGTAACAAACACGCGATTACGGCTGTTGGAGCTTCTGCCCATGATGAAATACGCACACACGGCACTCTTGCCGTCGGCAGACCGGCCGATCACGATTCCCCTTCCGGGATACGCATTGTTTTTCAGTTCCTGTTCCAGTGATATCATATCGTCTCCTCCTTAAAACAAAACGACCACCGAGGGAACACAGAATGTCTCTGACAATCGGTGGTGCCCAGGCGGTCGGCCGTTTCATTATGCTGCGCTCCCTGTGGGTCCTCCCACCACGAGAGAATTCACTCGCTTTCCGCCAGTTGCGCAGTTGTTTCTGTTAACATCTTACATGGTTTTCCCTGTTTTTGCAAGACTGTATTTGTCGATCCATGCCGACCCTCCAGGATCACCGGGCGCAGGCAAGGAGGGGTGTATACTTCTTCTCAAACTCCTCCTGGGGCATGGGTCTGTCAAAATAATATCCCTGTATGTACTTTACCTTCATACCCTGCAAAACCTTGTACTGGGCTGTGGTCTCAATGCCTTCCACACAGATGCTCACACCGATGGTCTCCGCAAGCTCGGCCACCATCTTGATGAAGGACTGGGAGTAAGCATCCTCCGCCAATTCCTTGACAAAGCTCTGATCCACTTTAATCACGTCAAAGGGAATCTCACGAATATGGTTCAGGGAGGAATAACCGGTTCCGAAATCATCCAGCGCGATCTTGACTCCCAGCGCCTTAATCCGGTTGAGGATCTCTTTCATTCTCTCCATATCATTGATCGCAAGACTTTCCGTCACCTCCAGCGTCAGTCTGGAGGGATTGATTCCGGATTCCCGAATCGTGCGTTCCACAATCTCCACAATATCTGTCTGCAACAGCTGTACCACAGACAGGTTGACATTCACCTTATAGTCGGGATAACCATTGTCATTCCAGTGCTTACAGGTATTGCAGGCCTGCTGGAGCACAAAGTTTCCGATAGGATTGATCAGACCCAGATACTCTGCCAGAGGAATAAACTCATCCGGCTTGATAAAGCCCAGTTTCTCGCTGTTCCACCGGATCAGCGCCTCCGCGCCGGCACAGACTCCCTCCGGGTCATCTCCCTGCACATCGATGATCGGCTGATAATATACCTGGAACTCCTGATATCCGTCCGCCGTTGCATCCCGCATGTTCTTTTCCATATCAAGACGTCTTCCGGAGACGGAATCCAGACTGTCGTTGTATTGAGCCGTTCTGTTCTTGCCGGTCTTCTTGGCCTCATACATGGCAATATCCGCTTTTTTGATCAGATCGGGAACGGAATCCCCGGCATCCGGATAGGTCACAATTCCCATACTCATGGTACAGTAATAATCGGCATCCTTTAAAAACCAGGGCTTGGCAAAAATTTCATGAATATCCTCCGTGATCTTCTCAAAGCGATGATAGGATCCGGGCGGTACAACGATGACGAACTCATCTCCCCCCATTCGATAACAGGTGTTTTGAATTCCTTCGATACGCTGCAGGGCATGGGAGATTGCCTTCAACAGAACGTCTCCGTACTGATGTCCCAGCCCGTCGTTGATATGCTTGAAATCATCCAGATCCAGGTATAGTATGGCGCCTTTTTGTCCGCTGCGCTTCGCCTCATCGATCTGTCTTGCCAGATCTCTTTCGCAGCACATGCGGTTGTACAGTCCCGTCAGGAAATCCGTATAGGCCTGTTGCTCAATCTTGCGCTGATAAAGCTTTTTGTCCGTGATATCATAGAGGGAGTAAATGACGGCAGGTCTGCCGTTGACCCACAGAATCTCCTTGTAGATCAAGTCGTACCAGCGCTCGCGCTCGGCATAGAAAATCTCGTAGCTTCCGCCCTCTCGGTCCTCCGGCATGCCTTGCTCCAGAAGGTTTTGGAACGTCTTCTCGTGCAGTTCTTTGGAAAAGGTATTCTGCAGTCTTTTGTTGGCAAAGAGCATGTTGCCGGTCTCTTTGTCCGTCACATAGACATAACCGCCGGAATTGTCAAGCACCGCCTCCAATGCGGCGTAGGAGCCCGCAAGAGAGTTTTTCTGGATTCTCCTTGCGAGGATACTCTGCAGAATCTTAACCGCGTCAGAAGTGAACTTGATCTCCTGCATCGTCCAGGTGTGTACATGCTGTCTGTGATTCAGGGACAGAATCATCGCTCCGCCGGATTCCTGTTTGATAATGGGGAAAATCATAACCGTCTGCAGTCCGATTTCCTCAAGCTCCTGTCTCACAATCTCCGGAGCATCGGACCGGTTGTAAACAAGCGGTTTGTCCGTCTCATGAAAGGAGTAAGAGGGAAGATTCGCATTCTTATCAAAAAAGGATACCATCCCCGTATTCAGCCATTCGCCCACCACATCCATAAGGCGTCCCTCATTCTTTAACTGAAACAGCTGTGCGGTGTCGACGCCTATGTGCCGGCCCAATATTTTGAGCCATTTATTCATGACAAGTTCAATCGGTTCGTCACTGTCGAGGAGCTGTACAATCTCGGTTGTCGCCTCGATGGTGTGCATGGATCTGCTCATTTCCTCCTGCGCACTGCGACTGCGCCGGTTCTCCGCCTCCGCACTGAACGCATCCAGCTTCGTGGTAAAGATGGCATTGCTTGTATCCCTCACAAGGTCGAGGGATTGATAGAACTCGACCGTATCCTGGGGCTGCAGTTCGGTCAGCCAAAAGATCACCCAGTAGAGCGGCGTCGTCTCCCGCGTGCGGATTGCCACGGCAGCAACACTGCCGACACCCCCGGGCAGTTCCTCGATCGCCTGATCCTCAAGGGACCCTTCCATCACACGATCCAGCGCCAGACGAACCGCATCACTGTCAAACAGTTTCCCCAGACGTTCTCTGTACTCCGCACTGCCCGACAACTCCGTGATATTTTGAAGTTTGTCACCCATACAGTAGGCAGCAAGTTTCGTCACCCGGCAGAATTCATCCTGCAGCTTCTGCAGTTCACCCAGATCAATTAATTCCTGTAAAGACATTAAACTCATGAACGTTCCTCTGCTTTTTGTTCCTGTTTTCCCAAAAGTTGATTCCACGGAACATTTTTCCAAAGTACTTTCTACAATTTTAACACATTTTTTACTTTCTGTACACAAAAAACGCACACTTATTAACAAAGTGTGCGTTTACTTGTATAATTATGCACAGAATTACTCATCTACGCTGTAGTTGGGTGCTTCCTTGGTGATGTGGATGTCATGGGGATGACTCTCCTTGAGGGAAGCGGCAGATATTTTTACAAACCTTCCGGTCTCTTTCAGCGTCTCAATATCGGATGCCCCGCAGTAACCCATACCGGAACGAAGACCGCCCATCAGCTGGAATACGGTATCTTCTACGCTGCCCTTGTAAGCAACACGCCCCTCGACACCCTCGGGGACAAGCTTCTTGGCATTGGTCTGGAAATAGCGGTCCTTGGAGCCGTTCTCCATCGCTGCGATCGAACCCATTCCACGATATACCTTATACTTTCTGCCCTGGAAAAGCTCGTAATCTCCGGGGCTCTCTTCACATCCGGCAAACATGCTGCCCATCATGCAGACATTTCCGCCTGCCGCAATCGCCTTCGTGATATCTCCGGAATACTTGATACCGCCGTCTGCGATAATGGGAATACCATACTCCTTGGCAACGCTGTAGCAATCCATGATGGCGGAGATCTGAGGAACACCGATGCCCGCTACCACACGGGTTGTGCAGATGGATCCGGGTCCGATGCCGACCTTGACAGCATCCGCTCCGTTCTCAATCAGTGCACGCGTCGCTTCGCCGGTTGCGACATTTCCTGCAATTACCTGAAGATCCGGATATTTCTCCTTGATCATCTTCAGGCAGTTCAGGACATTCTGAGAATGTCCGTGGGCGGAATCCAAAACAACGACATCAACCTTGGCTGCAACCAATGCGGCAACACGCTCCAGAACATTTGCGGTAATTCCCACGCCTGCGCCACACAGCAGTCTACCCTGCTCATCCTTGGCTGCCAGGGGATATTTGACGGTCTTCTCAATGTCTTTGATGGTGATGAGTCCCTTCAGATTGTAGTCCGCATCGACAATGGGAAGCTTCTCCTTTCTTGCCTTTGCAAGAATCTGCTTGGCTTCCTCAAGGGTGGTTCCCTCGGGTGCGGTGATCAGCCCTTCGCTGGTCATGGACTCCTTGATTTTTTTGGAGAAATCGGTTTCGAATTTCAGATCGCGGTTGGTGATGATACCAACCAGTTTCCGGCCTTCCGTGATGGGTACGCCGGAGATACGGAACTTTGCCATCAATGCATCGGCATCCGCAAGCGTGTGTTCGGGCGTAAGGGAGAAGGGATCGGTGATGACTCCGTTTTCAGAACGCTTAACCTTGTCCACTTCCTCGGCCTGTGCTTCAATCGACATATTCTTATGGATGATACCGATACCACCCTGTCTTGCCATGGCAATCGCCATGCGGTGTTCGGTAACCGTGTCCATTCCCGCACTCATCATAGGAATGTTCAGTTTAATCTTCTTTGTGAGATACGTTGTCAAATCCACCTGGTTGGGAATTACCTGAGAATATGCCGGCACAAGCAGCACGTCGTCAAAGGTAATGCCTTCTCCAATAATCTGTCCCATCTTGCTCTCCTCCTGTTTGTATTTTGGGTACTGCGATTTATATTTTTACGAGTGTATCAGAATTTGCAGGCAATGTCAATCGGAAAATACTTTTCTCGGTGCAGCATTTTTCATGA
Organism: uncultured Lachnospiraceae bacterium; assembly: GCA_945833775.1. GTDB lineage: Bacteria > Bacillota > Clostridia > Lachnospirales > Lachnospiraceae > Acetatifactor. The sequence continues at coordinate 31,788 of CAMAGI010000009.1, read as the reverse complement.
TCTTAACCATCTGCTCGGAAGGGCTCAAAAGAATCTTCTCGCCGCCCTCATAATACATCACATAACGAAGATCCGGCTTCAATTCCTCACCGATGCTGTAATCCTTTACCTTCACCTGGCGGTTTTTGTAATTGTCCAGTCGATACGACCTGACAGGAGCAAAAATCTCCACCCGGTCCAGGGAGTACGTTGCAACACGCTTTCTTCTGCTCTTGGCCATCACCTTATCAATCACAATTTCCTTATCCAGATACAGGTACTCATATTCAAGATCCGTAAAGATATTGACAAAGTATGCCCCGACACCGGTTGCAATGGCTGCCAGATACAGGGGAAAAGCGACAAAACCGCCCAGACCCAGAATGACCGTCAGCACAATCAACAATACCTTTCCCGCCTTGCCGACGAAGGAGGGCTTTGCCTTCACCAGGCACTCTACATAACTTTCACTCATATGACATCCTACCTTTATATTTTTTCTGTATTTATGATATACCAACTTGTCCTCTGTTGCAAGAAGGATTCGCACGAGTTTCCCTGCAAGCGCCCCCATTTTATGATTTTTTTAGAATCCCGTAAGATACGTTTCATTGACATTATTCAGGGGAAACATTATGATAAAGTGGACGGTCCGAATTTGAAAATTATGATCGGGAAAGGCGATACGCAAATGGCTGTAATGGATGAATTTAAGGAAGAGCGGGAGGCGCTAAAAAACGGCACACCGAAACAGAAGCTTCAATATTTTTGGGATTATTACAAATGGCATGTAATCGGTACCGTGGCGGCGGTTGCCATCCTGATCTCCTTTATCTATCAGATAGTCACCCGCAAGGATGTCATGTTCTATGCGGCGATGGTCAATGTGGTTCCCCTGGAAACCGCCGAAGAATTCAATGCCGGGTATCTGGAGTTTACCGGAACCGACACCTCCGAATTCGAGGCCATGTTTGACAATACGATGACGATCAATGACAATTCCATGGATGAAGGCACCATGTCCTCCGTCCAGAAACTGGCTGTGTACACCGCTGCAGGCGACCTGGATGTCCTGATTACGAACGCAGACACCTTCGCTTCCTATGCCAACAATGACCAGTTCCACGATCTGCGCGATATTTTCACACCGGATCAATTCGACGAGTACGCAGATCTGATCTACTATGTGGATTGGGATATGGTGGAGCTGCGGGATGAAATGTCCAGCAAACTGGAGGATACCTCCGTTCTTGAGTACCCGGATCCCTTTGCTCCCGATCAAATGAACCGCCCCGTCCCCGTGGGCATCCGGATTGACGGCTGTGAAAAGTTTACGTCCGCCTACTATGTGTCCGGAATGGAGAAAGGGGAACCCTCAATTCTGGGAATTTACGGCAATGCCGGTCATTTGGAGGACACCCTGAAGTTTATCGAATATATCTTTCAGTAAAGCGATTTTTTCATTGGAATTATAAGGAAAGCCCGCGGCAGGAAACACAAAACCTGCAGCGGGCCTCTTTTTTTACAGCAGTTCCTTCAACAGTGCATTGACGGTTCCGGGATCTGCCTTTCCCTTCATCGCCTTCATGGTCTGTCCGACCAAAAAACCAATGGCTTTCTCCTTGCCGTTTCGGTAATCTTCCACAGACTGAGGGTTTGCCGCAATCACTTCCTCCACCACACTGCGCAGGGCACCGTCATCGCTCACCATTTTCAGTCCCTTTTCCGTAACATATTCCTCGGGATCAATATCCGCACGGAACATTTCCTCAAAGACTTCCTTCGCCACCGTGGAATTGATTACCTTTTCCTCCGTAAGCCGGATCAGTTTCGCCAGATGCTCCGGAGAAAAGGCGATATCCTCCGGATCCTCCTCCCGCTCCTTGAGCAGACGAAGTGTCTCCACCATCAACCAGTTGGAAACCTTCTTCGGTGCTGCTCCGCATGCAATGGTGGCCTCAAAAATATCCGCCATGTGCTTGGAGCCGGTGATAATCTCAATATCGTAATCCGGGATATCATATTCTTCCCGATAACGCTTGCGCTTCGCCTCACGGAACTCCGGCTGACTGTTTCGGATCCGCTCGATCCAGGCATCGTCAATGTAGACGGGAACCAGATCCGGATCCGGAAAATACCGGTAATCCTGGGCATCCTCCTTGGAGCGCATCGCATAAGAGGTTTCCCTGGCATCGTCCCAGCGTCTGGTCTCCTGAATCACCGCCTCGCCGGACTCCAGCAGATCGATCTGGCGCTGCCTCTCTCCTTCGATAGCACGTGCGATGGAACGGAAGGAATTGAGGTTCTTCATCTCCGTTCTGGTACCAAATTCACGCGCGCCGCGTTCACGCACCGAGAGATTGACATCGGCGCGCATGGAACCCTCCTGAAGTTTGCAGTCGGAGGCTCCCAGATACTGAATCAGAAGGCGCAGCTTCTCCAGATATGCAATGACCTCGTCCGCACTTCGCATGTCAGGCTCGGAGACAATCTCAATGAGGGGAACACCGGAGCGGTTGTAGTCCACCAGCGCACAGCCCTCCCAGTCATCATGAATCAGTTTTCCGGCATCCTCCTCCATATGAATCTCATGGATACCGATCTTCTTGCTGCAAGCTTCCCCCGATTCGTCGGTGGTTTCAATCTCCACGTATCCGTCCCGGCAGATGGGCAGATAAAGCTGGGAGATCTGATAATTTTGCGGATTGTCGGGATAGAAATAGTTCTTGCGGTCAAATTTGCAATACTGGGTAATCTTACAGTTTGCCGCCAATCCCACTGCCACAGCGTACTCCACCACCTGTTTGTTCAAGACCGGAAGAGAGCCCGGCATCCCCGTACACACCGGACAGGTGTGGCTGTTGGGTGCCCCGCCGAACTGTGTGGAGCATCCGCAGAAGATCTTGGTCTTGGTTGCAAGTTCCACATGGACTTCCAGACCGATGACGGTTTCATATTCCTTAGCCATAGCTTACCTCCTCTCCTCCTGCAATGCTTTTTCCGCCGTGAAAGCAGCCCGGATCAGGTTTTTTTCACGGAAACAGTCTCCGATCAGCTGGAGACCGATGGGCAGTCCCTTAGAATCCGTTCCGCAGGGAATACTAATTCCGGGAAGCCCTGCCAGATTGACGGAAATGGTATAGATATCCCCGAGGTACATTTTGATGGGATCCGCAAGGCTCTCCCCCAACCGCGGCGCCGTGGTGGGCGCTACCGGTCCGAGGATTACGTCATATTTGGCAAACGCTTCATCGAAGGCCTTCTTGATCAATGCTTTCACACGCAGCGCTTTGAGATAATAAGCATCATAATAACCGGAACTGAGGACAAAGGATCCCAGCATGATTCTGCGTTTCACCTCCGCGCCAAAGCCCTCCGAACGGGTTTTCTTGTACATCGGATGGAGATCATCAACGGGGGCGCGGTACCCATACTTTACGCCGTCGAAGCGCTCCAGATTGGAACTTGCCTCCGCTGCCGCAATGGTGTAATAGGTGGGGATCGCATACTCCACCAGACTTAGGTCAAACTCCTCCACCAGGGCTCCCCGCTCTTCCAAAACCTTTGCCGCCGCCAGCACCGCCTGTTTTACCTCGGGATCCAGTCCCTCACCGAAATAATCTCTGGGAATACCGATCCGCATGCCCTTCACATCATCCACCAGGGCTTCCGTAAAGTTTGTATCCTCCCGCTTCATGGAGGTGGAATCCTTCTTGTCCTCGCCTGCGATGACTTCCAGAATCGCTGCGCAGTCACGCACATCCTTTGTCAGGGGGCCGATCTGATCCAGGGAGGATCCATATGCGATCAGCCCATACCGGGAAACCGTTCCGTAGGTCGGCTTCATTCCCACAACCCCGCAGTAGGAAGCCGGCTGTCGGATGGATCCGCCGGTATCGCTTCCCAGCGCCGCAAAGCATTCTCCCGCAGCCACCGCAGCCGCAGAGCCGCCGGAAGAGCCGCCGGGAACATGCTCCGTGTTTCTCGGATTTCTGGTAATTCCAAAGTAGGATGTCTCCGTTGTACTTCCCATCGCAAACTCATCCATATTGGTCTTGCCGATGACCACCGCGCCCGCAGCCTCCAGTCGCTTTACTGCCTCCGCACTGTAAGTGGGCACAAAATTCTCCAAAATCTTCGAGCTGCAGGTAGTTAACATCCCCTCCGTACAAAGATTATCTTTGATGGCAAAGGGTACCCCTGCCAGGGGGCCTGTCAATTCCCCCGCGTCAATCTTCTTCTGAACCTCCTGTGCCTGTCGGTAGGCTCTCTCCCGATCGATTGTCACATAACAGTGAATGGCTTCCTCCGTGCAATCAATCTGCTCAAACACAGCATCCAGTGCCTCTTTGACCGTTACCCTGCCCTGCTTGATCTGTTCGGAAAGCTCCACTGCCGTATAATCTGCAATCTTCATGCTTCTTTCTCCTCAAATTATTTCGTCCCGTATCCACCCGAAACCAGTTTCCCGGGATTATCCGGGGAACGTCTGGGGCACCACAAACATGCCGTCCTTCTCCTCCGGCGCATTGGCAAGAATCTGTTCCCTGGCATCCCCGTTTGTGACCACATCTTCACGGAACACATTCTGAACCGGGAAAACATGGGACATCGGTTCCACGCCCGTCGTATCCAGCTCGCCCAGCTTATCGATATAGTCCAGCATGCTGCCCATATCCTTTTTTGCCTGCTCCTTCTCCTCGTCGGTCAGCTCCAGCTTCGCAAGAATTCCCACATACTCGATTGTTGCATCATCAATGATATTCGCCATTTTCATCCCCGCTTTCCATATACCTGCATTCCTTTTCTCCCTTTTTCCCGATCCGCTTAATCCCGCACCTTGATATGAACCTCCCGCAGTTGCTGCTCGGTCACATCACCGGGAGCTCCGCACATCAGATCCTGAGCCGAACCGCTCATGGGGAAGGCAATCACCTCACGGATGTTTTCCTCTCCGCGCAAAAGCATCAGCATTCTGTCCACACCGGGTGCCATTCCTGCATGAGGCGGTGCTCCAAACTGGAAGGCCTGATACAGCGCACCGAATTTGGTCTTCAGGGTCTGCTTATCGTAACCGGCAATCTCAAATGCCTTCTCCATGATCGCCATATCGTGGTTTCTGACTGCTCCGGAGGACAACTCAATTCCGTTGCACACGATATCATACTGGTATGCCAGCACGTCCAGGGGATCCTGCTTCTCCAGCGCCTCCAGTCCCCCCTGGGGCATGGAAAACGGGTTGTGTGTAAAGCCGATCTGCTTGGTGTCAGGGTCCAGTTCATACATAGGGAAATCATTTACATAGCAGAAACGGAATGCCTTCTGCTCGGTAAGACCCAGCTTATCACCCAGTTCAATACGCAACCGTCCCGCATAATAGTTTGCACGTTCCTCCTTGTCGGCGACAAAGAAAATCGTATCACCACAGACAAGTCCTGCCAATTCTCTCAGTTCCGTTTTCATCTCGTCAGGAATAAATTTGTCGATGGGTCCTTTGTAGCTCAGATCTTCAGCCACTTCCAGATAACCGAGACCGCCCATCCCCATATCCGTGGCAAATTTCAGAAGCTTTTCATGGAAGCCCTTGGACATTTCCTCATGGACCTTGATCGCTCTTACCGTGCGGCCGATAAAGGGTTTAAAGGTACACCTCTGGAAAAATTCCGTCAGGTCCATGATGCGTAAGGGATTGCGCAGATCCGGCTTGTCGGTTCCAAACTCCAGCATTGCCTGCCTGTAGCTGATGATCGGGTAGGGTGCCCTGGTCACCTCATATCCTTCGGGTGCGAACTTTTCAAATGTGGCGGAGAGAACCTCCTCTCCCACCCGGAAAACATCCTCCTGAGTCGCAAAGCTCATCTCGAAATCCAGCTGGTAAAACTCGCCGGGGGATCTGTCCGCTCTCGCGTCCTCATCGCGAAAGCAGGGTGCAATCTGGAAATACCGGTCAAAACCGGATACCATCAACAGCTGTTTGTACTGCTGCGGTGCCTGGGGAAGCGCATAAAATTTGCCCTTGTACTTTCTGGAAGGAACGATATAGTCTCTTGCCCCCTCCGGGGAAGATGCGCACAGAATCGGGGTCTGAATCTCCAAAAAGCCCATTTCCGTCATCTTCTCGCGCAGGAATGCAATGACCTTGGATCGAAAGATGATGTTGTCGCGCACTTTGCTGTTTCGCAGATCCAGATAACGATACACCAGACGGACTTCTTCTCTGGTCTCTTTGGATGTCTGGATTTCAAAGGGCAGCTGACGGTATACTTTGCCGAGAACATCGATTTTGCGTGCCTCCAGCTCAATGGTACCGGTGGGAATCTTGGGATTATAGGTTTCTTCATCCCGCTTTTCTACAGGTCCGGTGACGGAAATACACATTTCTCTGGTGATTCCCTTCAGCAAATCTGTGTTGCGCATTACCACCTGTAAAACGCCGTACATATCGCGAAGGTCGATAAAGGATACGCCGCCATGGTCACGAATGTTTTCCACCCATCCCGCAACCTGAAGGGTCTGACCGATATGCTGTTCTCCGATTTCTTTCAATGTGATGTCTCTGTACATACTGTTCCTCCTTTTTTCTGCCCGGAATGCATCTTTTGCGCTTCCGGGATTGTACAGCTGTGTCCGGAACCTTCTTTTGCCTCCCCGTTCTCTGAATCGACGAAAAACAGCAAAAGAAAAGTCCCGGAATACACCAACTGTATTCCGGGACGGATCATCTTTGAATCCGCGGTACCACCCGCATTGATAGGCCGTATCCTCCATCAAGGATATCACTCGCCCTATCCACTCTTTCACTTAACGCGTGTAACGTGCTGCCCTAGTACTTACGCATTCAGGCAACCTGCTCCGGAGTGTTCCCTTTATCGCTTCCCACTGGCTGCGCTCTCAGTCGGTGACGCTGCCTTCCTGTCGTGTTCCCTGACAAGAGTCTCCTTCATTGCATTTTTTATTTGTTAGAAATATTAGCACACTCTCCATTCATTTGCAAGAAAAATTTGCACGGGTTTCAAACAAATTCCCTGACTCCGCTCACCCAAATGATACTCCGGGATCTCACCGAAACGATACTCCAAGCCTATATCTGAACCGAATATGTCGGCCCGCGATCCAAAACCCTGCGCTGCGGGTCTGCGCCTGATCTTTGAAAATAGGCCCAATACCTCAATGTTGCAATCTGGGCCTATGATTTTGTATGCTAAATAAGCCTACAACTGCAAAGTTGTAATCTGGGCTTACGTTTGAATCTGGAAAATAAGCCTGTTTTCCAAATCTTGCAACTCGGGCTTATCTGATCGCTGAAAAAGTAGGCCTATATCCTCAATACCGCCACTCAGGCTTATTTGATCGCTCCAAAAGCAGGTCTGTATCCCCGATACTGTAACTCGGGCCTATTTGGGCGCTCCAACAGCAGGCCTGTATTCCGTAAACCATTTGCATGGAATTGTGAGGAAATAATCATCTTTCAGCGTAAATCCCAGTTTTTCATAAAACCCTTTTGCTTGATCGGTCTGCACCAGCCACTCTGAACTTTTATATTCATTTTGACATCTTCGCACAAGCTCTGTTCCGATTCCGCAGCGTTGATACTCCGGCAGAACAGCCAGATCATAAATAATAGAACGGAAATGCAAATCACTCAACACCCGGACACAACCCACTAGTTTGCTCTCATGCCATGCGGAAAACACAAAAGTTGAATTCCGGAAGCCAATGTTAAAGTTGTCCATCATTTCCTGCGTTATTTCATCTCCTCCTGTCCACCCTACCGCAAGAAACAGTTGATACAAATCCGGGATCTGCACTCTTTCACAGGATCCGCCGTTCGTCACCGTTTAAATCCGTTGCAGTTCCACTTCAGAACAGTGCGATATCCCAGCTTCGCATACCACGGTGCAACACCCGTGTAATGGATATAGCTGATGTCATACCCCTCCTCCTTGAGGATCTGTGTCACCTCCAGGACCATCTTGAGACCAATACCCTGTCTTCTGAATTTCGGCACTGTTCCGACACATCCCGGTCCGCCAAACCGCGTAGTCCTGTTGGCGTAGGTATGAGCACCAAAATTCTCAATCAGGCAGAAGCTTGCAATCTCATCTCCTGCCATGGCGCAGTAAACTCTGGAATTCTCCCGGAAGAACTGCACCCAATTTTCCTCCACCCGGGCGACAGCCTCTTTCAGCTTGTCAATATCCCCCTCGTAGAATCCAAATGTAACCTTCTCCGGCACTTCCGGGGAAAACTTGTCCTTATGAAACTCCGACAACTCCAACAGCATCTCATCACTATAAATATCAGCCGGACGTTCCTTGATATATTCCTGCTCAAAAAAGCCCGGATGAATCTCATCGAACACCTTTGCAAATTCTTTTTCCATCCCATAACTCCCAAAATATTTTACGGATCACGGCAGCGGTCTCTCAATCCGCCGCCTCACAAATCTGTGCTTCGCACTCCCAGTTTTGTCGGCATCGCGGATTGTTACCTGCGAATGATCTTTCTTAATGCAGGGCCGCAATACTCATGAGGGACAAGCTTGAAACCCTGCTTAATATAGAATTCCTCTTTCCCGGGTTCCGAAAGAAGCTGTACACTTACCCTGCTATTCTCGCACATACTGTTTTCGATTGCTTGAAGAACTGTCTGAATAATTGTTGTTCCAATGCCCTTTCCCTGAAATTCCGGTGCAACAACAATATCTACCACTGTAAAATACATGCCATCTCCGACAACTCTTCCCATTCCGATGATTTCGGAAGCATGCTCGATTGTAACCGAGTAAAAAGAGTTGCTGATCGCTTTCTGCGCCTGTTCTTTGCTGAAGTTATTCCATCCAACCGATTCTCTCAGTGCAAAATAGGTATCATAATCCAGTTGGTTTTCTTTCACTGTATATTCCATTTTTTGTCCCTTCCATTGTCGTCCATTTTAGCCATTTCTTTTTTCTCGTTTTCATCTTTTTTTAGAAGAGTGTGCCTGCTGCCTATTTGCTTTGGAGTACATACCCGTTTTCCCCCTGTCAACTGCTCTCCGCGGGGTATTCGCTTCCCGGTTGTATATCTCATACCCCGCCTGTTGCCGTGGACGGGGTATATGCTTCTTGCTTGCACCTGCCATACCCCGCTCTGCCTTCTCCCCGGGGTATTCGCTTCTCGCTTGCACCTGCCATACCCCGCATGTTGCTGCGGGCGGGGTATATGCTTCTCGCCTGCACCTGCCATACCCCGCCTGTTGCCGCGGACGGGGTATATGCTTCTTGCTTGCACCTACAATACCCCGTCTGCTACCGCGGACGGGGTATTCTCATATATTGGATAACGATATACTGTTATTTAACTGGAACATACTACCCGGACAATCATTGCACGGGCAATCACGATCCGAACAACCACCACCCGGGCAATCAGCATCTGGGTAACCGCCGCATGGGCTTCGTTACACCAGATATTTTCCGAGAACCGGAATCTTACGGAGAACCAGGGTCACCGCGAGACAGACACCGAAGCACACAAACGCCAAAAGAGGCATTCCGATGATCATCCGGTCGGGCAGGATGCGAAACAATAAGGGCTGAGCCAATTCCAAAGCACCCACATGCATGACATAGATCCCCAGCGTCGAAGCCGACACTTCGCGGATGATTCTGCCGGTCCTCTCCCGGAAGGGATGCTTTGCGACACGATCCGTGAAGAATACAAAAAGCGCCGTTGCAGCCAGGAAGGTAAACAGAGAATAGCTGTCGTAAATGTCGGGGCAGGGTTCTCCCATTTTGCGTGAGAGCAGGTTGCTTAAGACAAGATCCATGATCTCCCCGAATACACCGCCGACATAAATCCATTTTCGTTTGCCCGGCTCAATTCCAATATGGGCAATGTAATACCCGAGCACAAAGTATCCCACGTATCCGCATGCCAAGTCCACATTCACAATGCTCATCAGGTAGGCAACTTCCCCCCTGGCCGGGAACAGTGCCGACACCGTGGAGCGCAGAATCTGCATCACCAGAAACAACAGTAAAAAGTACTGCAGATTCCTCTTATCGGCATGCCCGATCCAGATCTTTAGGACCGGAAGAAGCATATAGATGCCCACCAGCATGGGTAAAAACCACAGATGGTATCTGCCGTAGAGCAGTTCCAGAATCATCTGTTTTGTACTCAGCTTACCAAATGCCGACATCTTGTAGATATCCAGGAGTCCATAGACAGAGGACCAGAGGGCAAAAAGAATCAGCAGTTTCAGAATATTGTGTCGGTACAGTCTTTTCCAATCCAGCGTTTTATCCGGTGCAAGAAACAAAGCCCCGCTGATCATCACAAAGATCGGAACACCGAATCGAAACAGCGCATCGTAGGAATTCGCCGCAAGCCAGACATTGCTGTCCACCGGCCAGTCATACCAGAACACTCCGCCGCAATGCAGCACAACGACGCTGAAACATGCCAGTATCCGCAGCAGATCGAAATGTATCATTCTGTTTTTAACGGCGGTTTCCCCCATACGACAGCTCCTTCTATCCCACGGACTATATTTTCATGTTCTTGATGCGGTCAACGGCTTCCACGGTACTCTCATAGCTGCCGAAGGCAGTCAGGCGGAAATAGGTCTCTCCGCTGGGACCGAAGCCGGAACCGGGAGTACCCACAACGTTGGCGTTCGCCAAAACATAATCAAAGAATTCCCAGCTGGTCATGCCATTGGGTGCTTTCAGCCAGATATAAGGGGCATTGACACCGCCGGATACGCTGTAGCCTGCTTTCTTCAGTTCTGCGCTGATATAGTGCGCGTTGTTCATATAGTAGGCCACCTGTTTCTTTAACTGCTCCTTACCCGCCTCAGAGTACACCGCTTCACCGGCGCGCTGGATGATATAAGGCGCACCGTTGTACTTGGTTCCGTGGCGTCTCGCCCACAGAGCGTGGAGACTCACATCCCCCGACTTAAGCTCCTTGGGAATCACGGTAAAGCCCAGACGCACACCGGTAAATCCCGCATTCTTGGAGAAGGAACGAAGTTCGATTGCACAGGTTCTGGCACCCTCACACTCATAGATTGTATGCGGTACATCGGGCTCGGAGATATAGGCCTCATACGCGGCATCATAGATAATCACTGCGCCCACCTTGTTGGCATAATCCACCCACTCCTGCAGTCTGCTTTTGGTGATCGTAGCACCGGTAGGGTTGTTGGGGAAGCACAGATAGATGATGTCCGGAGTCTGCTTGGGAAGCTCCGGGGCAAAACCGTTCTCTGCGGTACAAGGCATGTAGATTACATCACTCCAGGTCTCGGTAGTGCTGTCGTACACGCCGGTTCTTCCCGCCATTACGTTGGAATCCACATAGACCGGATAAACGGGATCACATACTGCAATCTTGTTGTCCAGGCTGAAAATTTCCTGAATGTTGCTGGAATCACATTTTGCACCGTCCGACACAAAGATCTCGTCCGCGCTGATATCACAGCCCCGTGCCTTGTAGTCGTTCTCGGCTATCGCATTCCGCAAAAACTCGTACCCCAGATCGGGAGCGTAGCCGCGGAAGGTCTCCGCATGTCCCATCTCATCCACTGCCGCATGCATGGCATCCAGAATCGCGGGTGCCAGGGGCTGGGTTACATCTCCGATACTCAGACGGATCACTTTTTTGTCCGGATGAGCGGCCTGATACTCTCTCTGCTTTCTCGCAACCGTGGAAAACAAATAGCTTCCGGGAAGCTTTAAATAGTTGTCGTTTACTTTGAACATAACAATCTCCTCTCTCGCTGTCACTCTATTCTGCTTTTCTATTTTGCACACGCCTCACGGCGTGGTTACGCGCTTTTTGAATCATCTGCCCGATTCCCTTAAGACATACGTTCATTCCGCAAGCCGCGCCGGGAAGTGCAAAGGAAAGATACGGATAGGTATACCGGCTCTGGGATTCCCACACAATGCTCAAAAGAAACCCTCCCACCAGGATCAGCCCGGGCAATAAGGCGTTCGTCCTCGGGTTTTTCAGAAAAGCCAGGAAATACACGGCAAGCAGCAGATAAACAAAGGTCTGGTATAGATTGAGAAAACCGTACACCCGCTCCTGGGCTTTCCCGAACCAAAGCTGTGTCACCCAGTCCGCCTCGTGATCCATCTTATTGGTGGATGAAAAAGCACTGCAGGAGGGCTCCAGCCACTGGCAAAACAGCTTGCTTTTGTAAAACTGTGCCATGGCACCGGGATTCTCCTCCCACTCCGAAAACTTCTCGCGCATGTCCGTATAGGCCTGTCGTGTCGCCATCTCACGGTCCTTCCCCAGAGCCCGGAAGGTATCCCAGTTGTAACCGTTGTAACTTCCGGGATTTTCGGAGATCTCTGCGGATCCCTGCATCCCCATAGCCACGCATAAAATCAAAGGCTCGCCTTCGTTTTTATCAATTCCGGTTTTTTGTGTAATGGAACTCCATACGAGTCCCTGCCCCAGGACACAGATTGCCAGTATTCCGGCAAACCAGGCAATGGGAACTACTCTCCGCGTACGAAGGGCATTGATTACTATGATCATAAACATTGCAATCCAAACAGTCAATAGGGCAGATCGAATCAGATACACCAATGTCAAAGCCAGCCCGTTTCCAATCCAGCATGCCGCCCGTTTAACGCCCCTCTCTCGCTCCGCACGCAAGTATAGATACACGGAGAGCACACAGAAAAAGACACCGGGGGCATCCCCATATTGGAACAGCGCATAAATATACAGGGGCAGGAAGGGAAGCGCTGTCAAAAGATAACACACCTGTACCCTCGAATTCGCAAACAGTTCGTCCGTGATACACCCGCCCAGATAAAAGGTGGCCCCGGAAAGAAGCGCATTCAGGTACTGCGTCAGCCGATACCCGCTTACGACATCCGTACCGGGCAGAGAAAACAGCCACGCCTGCAGCTGCGCCAGAGGGAGCTGAAAGGGATAAATTTGATAGTACTCGTTATTCGAGATCGCGGAATAATTCCCCTCTAACAGATGTCTTGTGGCCCAATAAACCTGCTCCTGATCCGCCTGGGGAACCGCATTGGCACAGGTGATCAACCAAAAAAGCAACGCCGTGACACCAACCGCGAGGATTCCTGTCAGACGACGCATAAACCGCCTGTCCTTTCGGCCCGGATACTGCCCGAGAAGGTATGCAAATCCCAGTGAAAGGGCGGCAAACATGACATGAAAAAGCGGTGTGTCCCACGCAATCTGCGCCGACCCCCAGGCCGGCTTTTCCACCGAATAGCGCGCGGAAAAGACCGTCAGCAAAAGCATGACGGTGCCGCCGATCACCATTATTATTCGTAGTCCCGTTTTCCCAAGCTTCTCCATCCGCCCGTTTACTCCCGCATCATGGACAGCACCATCTGCGCCGTCTCAACAATATTGGTTCCGCTGTCCATACTGCATTTCTGCAGATATTTGTGTGCTTCATCCTCCGTCATATGATTGCGTTCCATGAGCACCTCCTTAGCCTCCCGTATGGTTGCCTCGTCCTCGACACTCCTCACCTTCGGCTGAAGTCGCGCTTTGCGTCTGCGGCGCTCCATATTTTCCATCATCATATTGACGGTGTCCACTAAATCATTGACCTTAAGCGGCATGCTTAAGCATACAATATTGTTACCGTAACACTCACTGAGCAAACGCTGTGATGCCATCAAAAGCATTTCAAATCCATCGGGCAAAAGCTCCTGCAATTCGGAATACAGCATGTCTGCCAGTTTGTAGCTGCAGACCACAATTCCGCCGTGCAGCCCGTCCGCCTGACTGATCGCCTGTGCGCCCGTGGTACAGATACCGGATACCTGAAAACCGCTTTTCACCAGAATATTCTTCATATTTCTGGCATCATCCGCCTTCGGTAACGCTACAATTATATTGATCAAGTGTCCTCCTCCTATGTCTCATAATCTCGATAAGAGAACACCTTAGTATTTGTAGAGATATTCCTGAATCTCCCACTCGGAAATCTGGGAACGGTACTGTTCCCATTCCTTTGTCTTGGCATCTATATATTTCTCCGTGATATGCTCTCCCAGCACCTCACAGATAAATTTGTCCTTTTTCAGTTCATCGATGGCGTCCCTCAGGGAGGTGGGCAGGTTGTCGATGCCTGCTGCCGTCCTCTCACTCTCCGTCATCTTGAAAATGTTGGCATTGACGGCCTTGGGCGGCTCGATCTTCTCGGCAATTCCCTGCAGGCCCGCACGCAGACATAATGCCAGCGTCAGGTAGGGATTCGCCGCTGAATCCGGGCTGCGCAGTTCAATCCGCGTCCCCTCGCCGTTCATCGCGGGGATTCGGATCAGCGGACTTCTGTTGGTTGCACTCCATGCGATGTATTCAGGAGCCTCAAAGCCGGGCACCAGGCGCTTATAGGAATTCACCAGCGGGTTGGTGATCGCTGCCATCCCCTTGATGTGCTTCATCAGACCGCCGATAAACCAGTACGCCTCTTTGCTGAGACCAAACTCGTCATTCGCATCCTCAAAAATATTTTTGCCATCCTTATGTAGCGACATGTTGATATGCATTCCGGAACCGTTTACACCGGCCTTGGGCTTGGGCATAAAGGTCGCGTGAAGTCCATGCCGCTTTGCAATGGTTCTGACCGCAAATTTGAAGGTCATTATATTATCGGCTGTAGCCAATACTTCATCGTATTTGAAGTCGATCTCGTGCTGGGCGGGTGCCATCTCGTGGTGGGATGCCTCAATGGTAAATCCCAGTTCCTCCAGTGTCATCACCATGTCTCTTCTGGCATTCTCACCAAAATCCATGGGGCCGATGTCAAAGTAGCCGGCCTGCTCGTGGGTCACGGTGGTGGGAATCGTGTTTTCGTCGGTGTTAAACAGGAAAAACTCACACTCCGGTCCCACCTCGAAGGTATAACCCATTGCTTCTGCCTGTGCGATCGCCTGCTTCAACACATAGCGGGGATCTCCCTCAAAGGGTTCGCCTCCGGGTCTTCGCACATCACAGATCATTCTTGCCACCCGGGACTGCTGCGGTCTCCAGGGGAGAATATTAAAGGTCGACAGATCCGGATACAGGCACATATCGGACTCTTCAATCCGCACAAAACCGTCGATGGCAGAACCGTCAAACATACATTTATTATTCAGAGCACGGTCTAACTGACTGGCAGTGATCGCTATGTTTTTCAAATTGCCGAACATATCGGTAAACTGCAGTCGGATGAATTCCACATCCTCCTCTTCCACCATTCTGATGATATCTTCCTTCGTGTAATTGTTTCTCATGCTTACCCTCTTTCTGCGCTTTTGCGCGGCGTTTGTTTGCATATCGACTTCACTGATTGCATATCCTATAGATAAGAAAATGTTCGGAATCCATCCAAAGGAGCTATATTATGAGTGCAAAGACAAAAATTGTGGTACTTCGTATGAAGGAACTAATCTATGCCGTTCTCTTTGCAGCACTCGGACTTCTCCTGGTCATACTTCTTGCTGTGATGCTGAACTCTGCAAAAAAGGACGATGCTGCCTCCACATCCGCCACCGCCCCGACATCTCTTTACATACCCGGCGTCTACACCACGGAACTGGTCCTGGGCGGTCAGACCGTCAATGTGGAGGTCATTGTCGATAAGGACAGCATCACTTCCATCCGGCTGCAGAACCTGAGTGAATCGGTAACCACACTGTATCCCCTGCTGGAGCCCACATTGGATTCGATCTGTACACAGATCTATGAAACCCAGTCTCTGGAATCCATCACCTATACCACGGAAAGCAAATATACTTCCATGGTGCTTCTGGAAGCCATCTCCGGAGCACTTGAAAAAGCGGAGAATACCGCCGAATGATTTTACCGACTCCTGTCCCGCAGTCCCGGGCAGGAGTCTTTTATTCCAATTCTTCCAGCTGAGCCAGCCAGATTGCAGCGCTGGCATCCGAAGGCATTCGCAGATCCCCTCTGGGAGAAACCGCAACGCTTCCCACCTTCGGGCCGTCCGGCAGACAGGAACGTTTAAACTGCTGGGCAAAAAATCTTCGGTAAAAGGTTTTCAGCCACTTTAAGATCGTCTCCCGGTCATACTGTCCCGCAAACGCAGAAAGCGCAAGCCGGTAGACCTTTGCGGGAGCAAACCCGCAGCGCAGCATATAATACAGGAAAAAGTCATGCAGTTCGTAGGGGCCCACCAGATCCTCGGTTTTCTGGGAGATCGTTCCCTCCACGGGAGGGAGCAGTTCCGGGCTCACCGGCGTATCCAACACATCGTAGAGCACCTTCGCCAGGGTCTCATTGCCGCAGGTGTCCGCATAGTATTTTACCAAGTGACGAACCAGGGTCTTGGGAACACCGGCATTGACACCGTACATGGACATATGATCGCCGTTGTAGGTTGCCCAGCCCAGTGCCAGCTCTGACATATCGCCGGTACCGATCACCAGTCCGCCCGTCTGATTGGCAATATCCATGAGAATCTGTGTTCTCTCCCTTGCCTGTCCGTTCTCGTAGGTCACATCGTGCTTGTCCATGTCCTGCCCGATATCCTCAAAATGCTGTGCAACCGCTTTGCGTATGTCAATCTCGCGCAGCGTTACCCCCAGAGTTTTCGTCAGTTCACAGGCGTTCTCGTAGGTGCGGTCCGTGGTGCCAAAGCAGGGCATCGTCACCGCTGTGATTCCCTTTCTGTCCAGGCCAAGCAGATCAAAGGTACGAACCGTGACAAGCAGAGCGAGGGTGGAATCCAGACCGCCGGAAATGCCGATTACGGCGCTTTTCGTGCCAATGTGTTCATAGCGCTTTTTCAGGCCATAGGACTGAATCGACAAAATCTCCTCGCATCTCTTTGTGCGAAGCTCCTCCTTGCCGGGCACAAAGGGCATGCTGTCAAACTTGCGGGTAAGGGTTGTCTGTGCCATATCCAGGGAAAACGGGATTTTGCGATACGAAGCGTTGTCACAGGATGCAAAGGTTCCCATTCTGCGGCGCTCCGCACAAAGTCTCTGCACATCGATTTCACTGGCCACGGACGCACAGGCAAAGCGCTTGGTCTGTGCCAGAACCGTGCCGTTTTCCGCAATCAGATTGTGTCCGCCGAAGACCAGATCCTGGGTGGATTCTCCCTCCCCCGCGGAACAATAGACATAGCCGCACAACAGACGGGCGCTGGAGGATTTCACCAGAAGTTCCCGGTATTCATCTTTGCCCACCGTCTCATTGGAGGCCGACAAATTGACGATCACGGTCGCCCCCGCAAGCGCATGTTTTGTGGCGGGCGGTTCCGCAACCCAGAGGTCCTCGCAGATTTCAGCACCCACCACGAGTTCCGGAATATTCTCACACACGAAAAGCTGATCCGTTCCAAAGGGAATCCGCTGTCCGTCCCACACATAATCCACACAGGTTCCGTTTCCGGCGGAAAAGTGACGTCCCTCATAGAACTCCGCATAGGCAGGGATGTTGGCCTTGGGAATCATACCCAGCACCTTGCCATTTTGAAGAACCGCCGCCACGTTGTAAAGATTCCCGCCTCGTTCCACCGGCAGTCCTACGAAGACCAGGGCATCCTTCCCCGCTGTCTCCTGCGCAATCCTTCGCAGCGCCTCCAGTGCCTGTTTTAACAGAAGGGTCTGCAAAAACAGATCATTACAGGTATAGCCGGTAATGCACAATTCGGGAAAAACAATCACCTTTGCTCCCTGCGCGCAACTCTCTGTGAGCTTTGCACAAATCTGTTTTGCATTGTATCGGGGATCCGCCACTTTGATCTTCGGCGTGACGGCTGCAACTTTGATAAATCCCTGTTCCATCCCACGTCTCCTCCACACGCGCAATCTGCGTGTCTGTCTGTTCTTTGTTGCATCTATTTACTGCATCTGTTCAAAAGACTCTTTAGTTCCTCCACGCTGAAGGTGTAATTTCGATTGCAAAAATGACAGTTCAGCTCGATCGGTTTACCGTCATTGATCATATCCGTAAGCTCCGCCCGCCCCACACTGACCAGGGCTTTTTCCACACGTTCACGGCTGCAGTCACACGAAAAAGCAACCGATCTACTGTCCGTTATCTCCGGGTTTAAACCCGCCAGCAAGCGTTCCAGAATCTGTTCCGGCGTCATCCCCTCGTCCAGCATCTTTGTAACCGAGGAGATCCCGGAGAGATTCTCCTCCAGCCTTGCAATCACCTCTTCCTCGGCAAAGGGCATCAGCTGGACGATGAATCCGCCCGCTTGCTTCACGGTATTGTCACGTTCCATGAGTACCCCCAGGCCCACGGATGAGGGAACCTGTTCAGAGGTGGCAAAGTAATAGGTGAGATCCTCGGCAATCTCGCCGGTCTGTAGCTGTACCTGTCCCACATAGGGGTCCTTTAGCCCCATATCCTTGATGACACTGAGAGTACCATTGCCGACAGCGCCGCCCACATCCAGTTTTCCAACCGCATTGGCCGGAAGAACCACGTCGGGCACGTTCGCATAGCCCTTGACGCTCCCCCGGCTGTCCGCGGTAATCATCATTCCCTGCATGGGACCATCCCCCTTCACCTGCACGGTGAGAAGATCCCGGTCCCCCTTCAGCATACTGCCCATCATCAGCCCGGCACTCAAAAGCCTGCCCAGAGCTGCCGTGACGACGGGACTGGTATTGTGTATCTGCCTTGCGTGGTCCACCAGTTCTCTCGTGGTACAGGCAAATGCTCTGATCTGAGCATTTGCCGCTGTGGCACGCACCAAATAATCTGTCATGTCTTATCCTCACTCCGTCTTACGATACTCCTTGGCCACAACCAGAATCCGTTCGCTGGTCCCGGTCACTTCCCCGTTCGTATCCGCATCCAGCATCAAAACCTCCTGAAGATGAGACTCTTCCAACAGGCGTTTGATGCATTCCGGCGTATAGCCCCGCTGCAGATGGGTCTCGTCAAAGCGCTCGTAGAGTTCTCCCTCTTTGCGCACAAAGATCGTAAGATCGTATTCGTTTATCTGTTCTTCCGCATAGTAAGTATTTTCCCAAATAAAGCTGCAATTATCTCGATTCTCCGCAATAATTGTATCTCCGATCACCTCGCGGTATTTGTAATCGGTATTAAAATCAAAAATAAAGATTCCGCCGGGATAGAGATAATTCTCGACTCCCGCAAACACTTGCGCCAGTTCCTCTTCCTCGAGAAGATAATTCAGGGAATCACACACACTGATCACACATCCGACGGTGCTGTAAAGCTCCAGTTCCCGCATATCCTGATTCAGATACAAAATCTGGGAACCGCTCTCGCTGCGTTTCTCCTCGGCAATTCCCAGCATCGCTTCGGAACAGTCCACGCCGATCATGTCATATCCCTTTTGATACAACATTTCCGTAAGCGTCCCGGTGCCGCACCCCAGGTCCACCACCAGGTTACGCTCCGAGGCAAGCAACGCATCCCGTCCCTCAGGGCTGTTTTCATCCTCTTTCCACCCGGCACTGTCCCGGACGGCGTTTACCGGCTCGGTGACACCGAAGGTGCCGATCAGACGATCAATCCGCTCGCACCACTCCCCATAGGGCGTGGCATCCATCAGTTCATCATAAACCCTTGCAAAATCCGTATAGGCCTCTGCCATTACACAACCGCCCCAATCGCTCCAAACAGGCCCGCACTCACCAGGCCCATGATAACACCTGCCAGAATCACTCCGAGAAGTACCGCAATCACACTGGATTTAAAATCCATATCCAGAAGACTTGCCGCTAAAGTTCCCGTCCATGCACCGGTTCCGGGCACCGGGATGCCCACAAAGAGAAGAAGCGCCACGAACAATCCTCTTCCTGCCTTTTCCTGCAGTTTCTGTCCGCCCTTGTGTCCCTTCTCCAGACAGAAGGTGAAAAATTTCCCGATCACCGGCTTATCCGCGCCCCACTCGAGCACCTTTCTCGCAAACAGAAAGATAATCGGCACAGGCAGCATATTTCCGATAATACAGATAATATAGCTGGGGACAAGGGGCAGCCCGAATCCCACAGCGTAGGGAATCGCACCTCTAAGCTCAATCAGGGGTACCATGGAAACAAAGAAAATAATCAAATAGTGAATCAGCATCGCAAATCTCCTTTTTTATTTTAAATAGTCTTTCAAAAACGCCACCAGCGTATCCATCTGCTCATCCGTTCCGATGGTGATACGCAGATAGTTCGAAATCCTGGGGCGGTCAAAGTGACGAACGTAAATATCCGCCTCCCGAAGCGCCCGGAAAATTTCCTCAGCCGGAACGCTTTCGTGTGTTGCAAAGAGGAAGTTCGTCTTCGAATCCGGGAACGAGAATCCCAGCCGGGCAAGTTCCTTCTTCATACGCTCTCTGGTTGCCACAATTTTGTCCGTGGTCTCATGGAAATAGGCATCGTCGCGAACCGCCTCCACACCGAGAACCTGGGAAGGGTAATTCATGGTATAGGAGTTGAAAGAAAACTTAGCATCATTTAAATATTTGATAAGCTTCCGGTTGCCGATGCAGAAGCCGATACGAAGACCGGCCATCGCACGGGATTTGGAAAAGGTCTGTACCACCAGAAGGTTCTCGTACTTTTCCACCAGAGGAAGTGCGCTCTCGCCGCCGAAATCCACATAAGCCTCATCCACGATGACGACCACATCAGGGTTGGCTGCTACGATTTCCTCCACCTTGTCGAGTCCCTCCAGCAAACCGGTGGGTGCGTTGGGATTGGGGAAGATAATGCCGCCGTTTTCCTGCAGATAATCTTCCGTGCGAATTCTCCAGTCCGCATCCAGCGCACAGGTCCGGTATGGAATCCGGTAGAGATCCGCCCATACATCGTAAAAAGAGTAAGTGACGTCCGGAAACAGGATGGGTTTATCACTGTTAAAGAACGTGAGAAACGCCATGGAGAGTACATCATCTGAGCCGACTCCCACAAACACCTGATCCTCATCCACATGATAGTACTCCGCCAGAGCATGTACCAGTGGTGTGGTGTTGGAATCCGGGTACAGGCGAAGCGACCCGCAATCCATCTGTGCCGCCAATCGTGCAACGCCGGGGGCAGGCGGATAAGGGCACTCATTGGTATTGAGTTTAATCATTTTTTCCTTCTTTGGCTGTTCTCCCGCAACATAAGGTACAACCTTTCGAACGTTCTCTTCCCAACTCATCAATCAAAATCTCCGTTTCTATCGTAATTCACGCAACACCTTTAAGCATATCATGTCTTGCTCTTTTCGTCCAGTTCCGTTTGATAGACGAGGGCTTGTTCGGGCATTCCCAGCCTTTCGTAGCACCGGATCAGCCCCTCCAGGCCCACCCTGTCACCGCATGCCGCGCAGATCACGGGAGCAGTCTCATACACGGCGTTATAATACCAGATGACCGCTTCCTCATAGTCCTGTTGTTCCTCATAGAAATGTCCCAGCTCGCAGCAGATTTCGGAACAGCTTTCACCGGCCAAAAGCTTCGCGGTATATTTCAGGAAGGCTGCCATATCTCCACGGATATGTGCGGCTCTTGCCGCCACACAGAAAGATTCGACTGCGGCATCATTTCCCAGAGTCACATCCTTCGCAGCCGCCTCAAAGTAATCCGCTGCGGTCAGAAAATCCTCCTCGGTCCCGGCGAGAAACAATTCCCGTGCGTACATGCCGTGGAGTCTGGCGGAAAGCTTTTTCCCCTCAGCCGTCTGTCTTCTAAAATTGTTGAGATCGCGCAAAGCGTGGCTTTCCCCGGGCATATGGGTGATTACGATATCGCTGTCATAGACCACCGGGGCAAGCCGCACCGTCTCGTGGATCGGCTCCTCCCACACAAAAATGCGGCACCGCTTGAACAGCTTCGGGCGCAGTTCTTCATCGTAATTGTATACGCTGCCAAACTGCAGCTGATTCCCGTATTTCATCTGCACAATCTCAATCTGCGGCAGGAGAGTAGCTTTCAGCTGTCGAAAGCGTTCCCGATTTTCCTCCGAGAGAACCTCATCCGCATCCGCCGTATAGATATATTCCCGGGTCGCCTTCGAGAAGGCAAAATTTCGTGCCGCACTGAAATCATCAATCCATTCAAAATCATAGATCCGATCCGTGTAACGGGCCGCGATCTGCCGTGTGGCATCGGTGGAACCCGTGTCAACGATGATGATCTCATCCATGAGTCCCGCCAGACTGTTCAGACACCTTGCCAGTACCCGTTCTTCATTTTTTACAATCATACAGAGACTGATCGTGATCATAAGGTCCTCCTTGCGTCGTTGCTTTCGTTAAACAGTTGAATCCTCCCGGACTTCGTTTGCTCCCATGTAGGTTACATTTCTCTGCGGTTTGACACCGCTTCTTCGGAAAAGTTCCCGGACGGTGACAAATTCATACCCCTGCTTTTTCAGTTCCGGAATAATCGTCTTGATTGCTTCCACGGTATTGTAATTGTCCTTCATGTCGTGGAGCAAAACGATGAAACCGGAATTGGCAACCTGCAGCACACGGTCAATTCTCTCCTGTGCCGTGACCGAGGGTACCCAGTCCTCGCAACCGTATCCGCAGATAAAGCCCAGGTCAATGAGATCATACATTTTCCGGTCGTAATCAATAAACGGCGGTCTGAAAAATTCCGGCTTCTCCCCGGTGATCTCTTCAATGCGGTCCGAGGTATACTGAATCTCTGAGACAATCTCCTCCCTGCTCAGCTTTGGCATGGACCGATGGGTTCTGGAATGATTCTCAACCGAACATCCCATGTCGTGGGCACGCTTTACCAAATATCCTGTCTCATCGGTGATCTGCTGACCGATGACAAAAAAACTTGCAACGACCTCGTTTTCCTGTAAAATATCCAGAACCTGATCGGTAATTCCGACGGTCGGACCATCATCGAAGGTTAGTGCTACGAACTTTTTATCGGGCATCATGATTCCTCTCCTCTCCTTTTTTCCGGGAACCGAAACCATCTGGCTCCTCACAACTGAATTCCTGATAAACATAACATTTCCAGGCGTAAAAATCAATCGCAGGATGCCAAAAAGACCGAGGATATCCCCGGTCTTTCGGTTGTATTTTTCTCTTTTCCGTGCTATACTAAGACCATTCTATTCGGAAAGGTCTGGTGATCATTATGGAACTGTTACTGTTGGGCGGCGGACTGCTCATTATTATCATTGCAGTGATAATCGCCGTTGTATCCTCTGTTGTATCCGCCGTTGCAGCCGATCAGGATGAGAATGAAGACTGACCCGGTCAGATCTCCACTTCCAGATGAAGCACGCTGCAGGCAGGCACGGTGAACCGGATTGTGCAGCCCTCTGCCTTCGCATCGTCGAAGGAGGTTGTCTGTACGGTATCGGGCGCATCAAATGTGTTGTGTGCATTCATAGCACCGCGCAGGATCGTTCCCTTCACCGCTTTGACAGGAGTCTGCATCAATACCGCCTCAACATCGGCATTCTCCTCCAATGACAGATTGGTCAGTGTCATGTGGAGTTTTCCGTCTGTGCCCAGAGATACGGACTCGGTTAAATTGGGAACCATATATTCGTCCTCCAGACCGACCTGTGTAGTCTCGATGGTGGACTCAACCAGTTCTGCATCCTGATGTGCTTTGTACATATTGAAGACATGCCAGGTAGGAGTCTTCACCATTCTCGCGCCGTCTGTAAGGATAACGGACTGCAAAACATTTACCATCTGCGCAATATTTGCCATCTTCACACGATCACAGTGCTTGTTGAACAGATTCAGGTTGATACCTGCAACCAGCGCGTCACGCATCGTGTTCTGCTGATAGAGGAATCCGGGATTGGTGCCGGGTTCCACGTCATACCAGGTACCCCACTCATCGACAATCAGACCGATCTGCTTTTCGGGATCGTATTTGTCCATAATCGCGCTGTGTCCCTCAAGGAGGCGTTTCATATACAGCGTTTTGTTCAGCGTTCTGTACCAGTCCTTTGCGTCAAATTCGGTGGCGGAACCTTTCTTGCTCCAATCGCCGGTGGGCAAAGTATAGTAGTGCAGGGACAATCCGTCCAGAGTTCTTCCGCCGTGGTCAAAAATCGTCTCCAGTACCTTATCTGTCCAGTGGAAATCGCCTGCATTCGGGCCACATGCAATCTTCTTAATCGGATTCTTGGGATCATAATTTCTCACATATGTCTGATATCTGCGATAGAGATCGCCGTAGTACTGCGCTCTCATGTTACCGCCGCAGCCCCAGTTCTCGTTGCCGACACCGAAATAATCTACCTTCCAGGGCTCTGCATGACCGTTCTTTGCACGCAGATCCGCCATGGGTGATACGCCGCTAAAGGTCATATATTCCACCCACTCGCTCATCTCCTGAACGGTTCCGCTTCCCACGTTGCCATTGATGTAAGTCTTACAGCCGATCTGGCGGCACAATTCCATGAACTCGTTGGTGCCAAAGCTGTTATCCTCGACTACGCCGCCCCAGTGAGTGTTAATCATCTTTTTACGACTTTCCTTGGGACCGATACCGTCCTTCCAGTGGTATTCGTCCGCAAAGCATCCGCCGGGCCATCTGAGCACGGGAACCTTGATCTCCCGCAGTGCCTCCACCACATCGGTACGCATACCGTTCACATTGGGAATGTCAGAGTTCTCGCCCACATAGAGGCCTTCGTAGATACAGCGCCCCAGGTGCTCCGAAAAATGCCCCTGCAGCTCGGGATTGAGATGTCCCTTTTTCACATTCGGATTTACATATAATTTTGCCATCCTTGCCCTCCATTTATTTCACTTTTTAGTGAAATATTTAAGTTTCTATTTACATTTAGAGTGTATTACTTTATTATTAAAATGTCAAACGATTTATCGCACGCCCGGAAAAATAAGCGCCTGCGAAGCAGATATTTATTTTTCTGCGTGCGATACTGACAGAATGAACAAGTGCGAAGCAGGCACAAAGGAGTCTCTATGTTACATCTGTCTTCTATGGAAGAAGCCCAAAAAGTGATCAAGGCACTCAGCGCCGACATGCGCATGGAGCTTTTGAAGCTGATCTATGCCACCCCGGGACTGAGTATGAATGAACTTGCCCATGCTCTTAAATTGACCAACAGTGCGATCTCCATGCACATCGGGAAGCTGGCGGATGCGGGACTGGTGCAAATTGAAACGGCCTCCGCAAAACGCGGAACGCAGAAGAAAATCTACCCCGTCCACGAGCGTCTGGTCATTGATCTGGCTCCCGCCTCCCGGGAGGAAACGTTCTATCAGGATGAGATCCGGATCGGCTGTTACAGCGCCTGCGATGTGGCTCCCACCTGTGGGCTCTCCACACCCGAGCATCTGATCGGTTCCATGGATGATGTCAAGGTTTTCACCTTTCCGGAGCACTTTGATGCCGGAATTCTGTGGTTCACAAGCGGCTATGTGGAGTACACCCTTCCCAACCGACTGCAGCCCGGTCAGCACCTGACCTCCCTGCGCATATCCTTTGAGATCTCCTCGGAATATCCCGGATTCAACAAGGATTACCCCTCCGATATCCATTTTTCTCTCAATGAGACTCCGCTCGGCGTATGGGTCAGCCCCGGGGATTACGGCGACCGCCGCGGCTACATCTCTCCCGCATGGTGGCCGGAAAGTCTGAACCAGTACGGACTCCTGAAAACTCTGATTATCAATTCTGAGGGCACCTTTATGGACGGTACACACAAGCTCTCCGATGTCACCATCGAGGCACTGCAGCTGAATTACAACAGTCGCCTGATCTTCCGCATAGCCGTTCCCGAGGATACGCCCAACTGCGGAGGCTGCACCCTGTTTGGGGAACACTTCGGTGATTACGATCAGGCCATTATGGTGAAGGCATTCTACGCTTAAATTTTCTGTCCTTTTTTATTCGGATTGTTCTCTCTCTTTTGGACTTGTGCTATACTGATTCCAGAGCGACCCTGAGTTTCTTTTCTTTCTCAGAGGCGAAAATCGGAGGCAGAATGATGAATATCAAAGAGGGCATTAACAGCTTACAGCACGCGCATCCTGAGGATCGGCTGATCCCCCTTTCCACACCCTGGGGAGAAGCCATACAGCAGGCCGAAGATAGGAGGGTCCGGACGGAATATCCAAGACCCCAGCTTCGCCGCGACAACTATACCATCCTAAACGGCTTATGGGATTATTGCATTCTTCCCCTTGCCGACTCAAGTGTCACGCCCGGTCGTCCTATCTCTGCGGACGGACAGATTCTTGTCCCCTTCTCCCCCGAAGCATTGCTCTCCGGCGTCAACAGGCAGTTGCAGCCGGATGAATATTTGTGGTACGAGCGCCGCCTTTCCTTCTCCGACCGGGAGCTTGCCCGAAAGGATGCGGGAATGCGTTGCATTCTTCACTTCGACGCTGCAGACCAGAGGGCGGATGTCTATGCAAACGGAACACCCGTATTCTCTCATGTGGGCGGATATCTCCCCTTCGAGACGGACATCACTCCCTTTGTCGGCGCGGATTCTCTCCTTCTTCAGGTGCGCGTTCGCGACGAAAGCGACGAAACCTTTCTTACCCGCGGCAAACAGACACTGGCGCGGGGCGGGATGTTCTACACGGCTCAGAGCGGGCTTTGGCAAACCGTATGG
The DNA here is from genome assembly GCA_945833775.1 of uncultured Lachnospiraceae bacterium. GTDB lineage: Bacteria > Bacillota > Clostridia > Lachnospirales > Lachnospiraceae > Acetatifactor. The sequence goes on along the minus strand of CAMAGI010000009.1, from coordinate 5,255 downwards.
TATGAGTGGGTTCCGGCCAATTATGTACAAAGTCTCAAAATTACTCCGGATCCCGACCATCATCAGGTACTTGTGGAGTGCACTTCTCCCAAACCTTTTTCCTCCCTGTCCTGCACCGTCTATGAGCCCTCAAAGCAGGATTTCACCCTGTCCGGGGAGGGAACACCCTCTACCGAGGATGATCCGGCACATTCCCGTCGGCCTTTGATCGGTGTGGCGACCATTCGAAAATCCGACAAATTGGAGGTCTTACGTCTGGTTCTTCCCGAAGACTCCCTTTCCCTGTGGTCTCCCGAGGATCCCTTTCTCTACGAATTCACCATCCGGGCGGATGAAGATCTGATTCACAGCTATTTTGCCCTGCGCACCTTCACGGTTGAGTCGGACGATATGGGAGTGAAGCGGTTTTGTCTGAACCACAAGCCCTATTTTCTGCACGGCCTGTTGGATCAGGGGTATTGGTCCGACGGCCTCATGACCGCTCCCTGCGACGATGCCTTTCTCTTCGATATCACGCTGGCAAAAAGAGCCGGCTTCAATATGCTTCGCAAGCACATAAAAATTGAGCCCCTCCGCTGGTATTACCACTGTGATCGTCTGGGAATGATCGTGTGGCAGGACATGGTCAGCGGCGGCACCAAATACCGCATGCCTCTGGTCTGCTACATGCCCACCCTCTTTCCGCACATGCTCATCCACACAAAGGATCACCATTACAAGCTCTTCTCCCGCGCAGACGAAGCCGGTCGCAGAAACTTTGAAGAGGAATGTCGGGAAACCATAAAGCATCTTTACAGTGTGCCTTCTATTGCCGTATGGGTTCCGTTCAATGAGGGATGGGGTCAGTTCGATGCACTCAGAATCGCACAGATGGTCAAGGAAGCCGATCCCACGCGTCCTGTCGATCACGCCAGCGGATGGTTTGATCAGCGGGGCGGCGATTTTCGGAGCATCCACAACTACTTCCGCAGGCTGAGCGCAAAGCCCGACAAAAAGCGCGCTTTCGTAATCAGCGAATACGGCGGTTATGCCTGCCGTATCCCCGGTCACTCCTCCGTGGAACGCATTTACGGATACAAAAAATATGACACCCCCGAGGAGATGTCATTGGCCTTTCAGGAACTGATGGATAAGAAACTGAAACCCCTGGAGCGAAAGGGGTTAAGCGGCGCTGTCTACACGCAGCTCTCCGATGTGGAAGAAGAAGTAAACGGCCTTGTCACCTACGACCGAAAAGTCGTCAAACTCCCGCTTCCAACCGCCTCTGCAACACCTTGCGCACGTGAATGTAGGCAGGAATCAGAAATGCGTCAGCAAAAATCCACGCAATCGGATTGCCCATACAAACACCGGTAAACCCGAACAGCGGAACCAGCACAAGTCCAGCCAGAGTTCTGGCAAGCATCTCGAAAACGCCGGCCAGAATTGCGAAAGTCGGAAATCCCATTCCCTGGATCAGGAACCGGATGATGTTTACCAGAGCCAGCGGGAAATAGAACACCGTATTGAAAATCAGGAACATTCTTACATTGCCGATAATCGTCGTCTCCGAGGCACTTACGAAAAGCGTTGCAAGGGGTGCCCCGGCAAACAGAGCAACCATCAGCGCTATCACGGAATACCCGGCTCCGAGAAGAACACAGCTTTTCAGTCCCTGACCCAGTCGCTCCAGCTTGCCAGCGCCCACATTCTGTCCGCCGTAGGTCGCCATTGTGGATCCCATGGCGTCAAAGGGACACGCCAAAAAACCACTGATTCGCCCGGCTGCGGTCACCGATGCCACCGCGTCTGACCCCAATGTGTTTGTGGCGCTCTGAAGAATAACACTTCCGATTGCCGTAATGGAATACTGCAGTCCCATAGGGACTCCCATTCCACAGAGTACACTCATCTTATGCCCATCCGGCATCCATTCTTCTCCACGAATATGGAGAATCTCATATTTCTTTATCATAAACAACAGACAGCCCACTCCCGAGAGCGCCTGCGCTATCACGGTGGCCCAGGCAGCCCCCACAACACCCGTCTTAAGATTCACAATAAAGAACAGGTCCAGTCCGATATTGATGAAGGAGGACATCACCAGAAAAAACACCGGTGTCTTACTGTCTCCCAGCGCACGGATCACGCCGGATACAATATTGTAGAGGAACGTAAACGGTATGCCGATGAAGATCACCAGAATATAGCGGTAAGATCCGTCGATAATGTTGGCCGGAGTTCTCATCCACTCCAGTATCTGTCGGCATGCCAAAGTCGTCACAAGAGTCATCACTACAGAAAATCCGATGCCGAGCCACGCACAGTTTGCCACATAGCGGCGCATCCCGGAATAGTCCCCGGCACCGAATTTATGTGCCACGGGAATCGCAAATCCGTTGCAGATCCCCATACAGAAACCAATGATTAGGAAGTTGACGGAGCCGGTTGCTCCAACCGCTGCCAGATCCTGCGTTCCCAGGAATCGTCCCACAATAATCGAATCCACCAGATTATAAAATTGCTGAAAATAAAAGCCAAAAAGAAGCGGAACCGCAAAACTCAGGATCAGTTTCATGGGGTTTCCCTTCGTCATATCCTTTGTCATCTTTCTATCTCCCTTAAATGCAGGCACAGTATAGCAGAGTTCTATGAGAATAGCAAGAGGCAAAACAGAGAGGACACCCCTCGGGGTGCCCTCTCTGTTTTATAAACATTCACTCTATATGGGAGATTGAATCTTATGCAAACGGATTCTCTGTCGGATAAGGCAGGCTCTTGGGCTGGTTGTAGTTGAGATCCTCAACCGGCACGCCGATGAATTTGAATACTTCAAACAGAGCCTTTCCGTAATGGCCGAACGCAACCGCACCGTGATGAGGATAATTCTTCTCGATCAGAACGTGGCGATAGAAACGTCCCATCTCAGGAATCGCGAATACGCCGATTGCACCGAAGGATTTGGTACGGACATCCAATACTTCACCCTCAGCAATATAAGCACGGAGCTTGCAATCAGCAGTGGACTGCAGACGGTAGAATGTGATCTTACCGGGTGCGATATCACCTTCCAGAGTGCCGTTGGTAACTTCGATCGGAAGTGCTCTTGCCATGATCTTCTGATATTTCATCTCGCAGAATGCCAGCTTCTTGGAGCAGGTATTTCCGCAATGGAATCCCATGAAGGTATCCTTATGTGTATAAGGGAACTTGCCTTCGATTGCTTCCTTGTACATATCTGCAGGAACAGAGTTGTTGATGTCAAGCAGGGTAACAGCATCCTGGCTTACGCAGGTACCGATGAACTCGGACAGACATCCGTAAATATCAACTTCACAGGATACGGGAATTCCCATTCCGGTGAGACGGCTGTTTACATAGCAGGGAACAAATCCAAACTGAGTCTGGAATGCGGGCCAGCACTTACCGGCAATGGCAACATACTTTCTGTAGCCTCTGTGCTCCTCAACCCAGTCAAGAAGGGTCAATTCATACTGAGCGAGCTTCTCGAGAACTTCGGGCTTCTTGTTGCCTGCGCCAAGCTCTTCTTCCATCTCTTTTACCTTTGCGGGAATTCTCGCATCTTTGGCATGCTTGTTGAATGCCTCGAACAGATCCAGCTCGGAGTTCTCCTCGATCTCAACGCCAAGGTTGTAAAGCTGCTTGATGGGAGCATTACAAGCAAGGAAGTTTAACGGTCTGGGGCCGAAGGAAATAATCTTCAGATCGGAAAGTCCGATGATTGCTCTCGCAATGGGAACGAACTCGTTGATCATGTCAGCGCACTCCTCAGCGGTACCTACAGGGTACTCGGGGATGTATGCTTTGATGTTGCGAAGCTTTAAGTTGTAGCTTGCATTAAGCATTCCGCAGTAAGCATCTCCACGTCCGTCCATCAGGTCGTTCTGGCTCTCCTCAGCTGCTGCAACGAAGATGGAAGGACCATCAAAGTGCTTTGCAAGCAGAGTCTCGGAGATTTCGGGACCGAAGTTTCCAAGATATACACAAAGTGCGTTACATCCGGCTTTCTTGATATCCTCAAGAGCCTCTACCATATGGATTTCGCTCTCGATGATGGTAACGGGACACTCATAAATATCTGCTGCGCCGTACTTCTTTGTGTAAGCATCTACCAATGCTTTTCTTCTGTTGATTGTCAGAGAAGCAGGGAAACAGTCACGGCTTACACCGACAATACCGATTTTTACCTGGGGTAAATTGTTCATTGGATATTCCTCCTTAAAATGATGTTTGTTTTTTGTTGAATGACGCATATTAAATCGTCAAATTCTCTCCTTTGAGTCCGAGGAAACTTCCCTCGTCAAGACCACCCTCTTCGTGGCCGATCAGCCACTTATTAACGGCAGTGATCAAAGCGTCTTCGCTGGATGCCTTGCCGTCAACGATCTCGCCGTGTTTCTTGGACAGCGGATAGTTGGTTCCCCTGGGAAGAACGATTCCTACCTGGAAAGCCGCTCCGTCCACACTGCAGGGAGCGTAATGCAGGGTAGTTGCATACACTTCAACCGCACAGCCTGCAGGAAGCAGGAATGCTTCCACCTTGGAAGTATCATATGTAAAATCCGCTTCTACATCTGCACGCAAACCCAGCATCAGAATCGCATCCGTCGCTGCCACATTGATCTCGGAATCTCTGTGATACTCAAGGGCGTTTAACTTGTTGTTGTGTCCGTTGCAGTAACCGATCTGAATGGGCATCTCGCCGTAAGTGATCTCGGTAAGTGCCTGCATGGCATCGGTTGCCTCCAGGGAAGCTACACTGGGCTCGTAAGCAACACCCTCCGGAACGGGTGTCTTCTTAAGCGCTTCCACCAGCTGCGTAAAATCTACATTGTCAACAATGCTTCCGTACTTCTTAAAAGACGGATCGGTTACGGGTAAAATCTTCATTGGATTGCCCTCCTCTATTGATTGGTGACCCGGCTATCGGATCTTAACATGACTGTGCAATGTTATTACCGGGTAATGATATCATACAGCGGCTTGCAGGCAGGATAAATCTCCTTGAACTGTTGATACCGCTTTTCATACTTCTCCACAAGCTCGGGATCCGGTTCCACCGTGTCCACGATTTTTACCATCCTGGCTGCAATCTCTTCCACGCTCTTGTACTCGCCGCAGGCAACCGCTGCCAGCATGGCACCACCCATTGCAGGGCCCTCTTCGCTTTCAATCACATCAACCTTCAGATTCAGAATGTTGGCGATCATCTTTTTCCAGAGAGGGCTCTTGGCGCCGCCGCCGCAGATCTTGGT
>CAMAGI010000008.1 GCA_945833775.1 uncultured Lachnospiraceae bacterium | reverse complement strand
ATGCCTACAACGATGTTCTGCAGGCCGTCAAGGACGGCAGTGTGTCCGAGGAGCGGATCAACGATTCCCTGCGTAGAATCTACCGCATTAAATACGCGAACAAGCTTAAGTAGTGAAATACGGATCGAATAGGAACAGAAACGGTTATGAGACAGAAACGGACGATTTTCGTATTATCAGTAGGATTGCTTCTGGCGTGCATGGCCTTTTTTGCATATGCCGAGAGAATGTGCCGCCCTGCCGCACCTGTCGTGTCGGCACGAGGCGGATTTTATGACGCTCCCTTCCAACTGGAGCTCACGGTGCAGGACGGGATGACAATCTATTATACATTGGACGGCAGTATTCCCACGACAGACTCCGCCGTGTACGAAGGGGGAATTCCGCTCACAGACCGAAGTGCGGATGCCAACGTATACAACTCGGTGCAGAACATCGTGCGGGATTGGGAGGAGTATACGCCGGACACCACGCCGGTGGAGAAAGGAACCGTGGTACGTGCAATCGCAGTCAGTCCCTGGGGAGTTGGCAGTGATGTGACGACAGAGACCTATTTTGTGGGCAGAGAATTCGGCGACGCGGATTACGTACTTTCCCTGACGGCAGATCCGGATGATCTGTTTGGGGATGCGGGAATCTATGTCACCGGAACGGGCTACGATGACTGGTACCTGGACCGCAATACACCGGAGGCAACCTCCGTGGCGAATTTTGAGAACAATATCGAGATTGAAGGGTATCTGGAAATCTATTCCGGGGATGGGTCAAGCAATTCACAACCTGTCGGGATTCGCATTCAGGGAGCCAGCGACAGGGACCTTCCGAAGAAAAGATTCAGTTTGTTTTCCAGGGAGGAATACGGCGGAAGCGATATCTTCTGCCTGGAATGGTTCGAAAACACACCCACACACTCGGTCATGTTGAAAGAATACTTTCTGGATGCCGTGGCGGCTGAGCTGCTTTCGGATCGCGATGTCGCCGTGCAGAGATCTCGGCGCGTCAAGGTCTTTCTGGACGGTGAATATTGGTATACGACCAATCTGTTGGAACGCTATGACCAACAGTATTTTCGTTCCCATTATGGTGTGAAGGATATCATCCTTTTGAAAAACAACACGCTTCAGATCGGCTCGGAGGATCCGAGACAGGAATCCTACGGGGAGTTTGTGGCATGGGTTTCCAAAAGCGACTTTACGGATGATGAACAGTGGCGGGAGCTGAATCAAAAGATAGATCTTCAGAGCTATATCGATTATATGTGTGCCAACATTTATCTTTGTAATATTGATCTGTCCGAATATAAGAATTATCTGCTCTGGAGGACGGTAAGCGATGAGGGAACCGACTATGGGGATGGCAGATATCGGTGGGCGATTTATGATATTGACGCGCTTTCCTTCGCTTTACCGTATTTCGATGCGCCCTGTACGGGGGCAATCAATAATATTTCCGACGACCTTCCGTTTACCTCCGGGATCAATCTGAACCGGAATGTGCTGTGGAAGGCTTTTATGGTCAATGAGGATTACAGACGTCAGTTTGTCCTGTCCTTCATGGACATGGTGAATGTCAACTTTGCACCGCAAAGAGTGGAGGAGGTTCTTGCACCTTACGGAGAGAACCTTTCAAGTTGCGGGAATTTTTTTGCGGACAGACCTTTCTATATTACTTCGTATCTGGCGGAGGAATTTGGGCTGCAGGGGAGTCTTGAACGCGTTACCTTAAGCTGTGACGAGACCCGGGGCTATATCCAAATCAATACGACCGTTCCTAAGATGACGGACGGTTCGTGGAGCGGACAGTATTTCACGGATTATGACATCACCGTGACGGCAGTGCCGGCGGAGGGGTACACCTTTACAGGCTGGGATGGAAGCGTACAGTCTGGGCAGCAGACGGTTAAGGTGCCCGTACAGGCGGGAGTGCATCTGAAAGCACTGTTCGAACCGTTGAAATAGCAACAGCCGGATGCGAAAACCGGACAGATGGGAGAAACATGAAAAATAGGTTAGCGGACAGCCGTGAAGCGGGAAATAACTTCCGACATGAGCTGAAATATCTGTGTTCCGATGCGCAGCTTGTGTTGATAGAGGGCAGAATCCGAAGAATCTGCGCAGTGGATGCGCATGCCGGAACCTCCGGTATCTATCGGATACGGAGTCTGTATTTTGATGATCGGACGGACCGGTATCTGACCGAGAACGAAAACGGATGTGATCCGCGGGAAAAATTCCGGATCCGTATCTATAATGCGGACATCGGGCAGATCAAACTGGAGTGCAAACGCAAGGAGCACGGGATGACGCAAAAGACCTCCTGCGCGCTCACGGAGGAACAATGCAGAGCCGCGATGGCGGGTACTATGACACTGACAGGGAATGAGCCGGCGGTTTTGCGAAAATTTTATCTGGAACAAAAGCGGGGGCTAATGCCCAAAGTGATCGTTTCGTATGAGCGAAAGCCCTTTGTATATCGCATCGGAAATGTGCGTATCACCTTCGACCGCAATCTGGAGAGCAGCACGAGAGTGGAGGATTTCCTTGAGAAAAACGTGTATGCTGTCCCGGTGCTTCCTGTGGGTCAGCACATACTGGAGGTGAAATACGATGCGCTGTTGCCGGATTATCTGAGGGAAGTAATGCAGATCGGAAGTTTGCAGGAGACTGCATTTTCCAAGTACTATATGTGCAGAAAAAATACAACGGAGGAATTCGTATAATGAGTATACAGGATGTTATCAAAAAATCGTTTCTGGCCCAGTTCAATTCCGATCTCTCCACCGCCTCGATCGTGATGGTGTTGGCAGTGACCGCAGTTTTGGGGATCTATCTGTTCTTTGTGTATCGCGTTGTATGTCGCAGAGCTTTCTATTCCAGAAGCTTTGCGATTTCGCTGGTGGTAGTTTCAATGGTGACCTCTATCATTATCATCACGATTCAGTCCAGTGTTGTCATTTCACTGGGTATGGTAGGTGCCCTTTCCATCGTTCGTTTCCGGACCGCTGTCAAGGATCCGATGGACTTGGCGTTTCTGTTCTGGGCGATCTCCGTTGGAATCATCTGTGGTGCCGGATTGTATGAGGTTGCAATCATCGGCTCTCTGACAATCACGGTGGTTATGCTGTTTCTTCACTTTTTACCGGACGGAAAGCAGGCGCTTCTGCTTGTGGTGAATGCGGACGATGCGGCGGTGGAGGAACAGATCCACCATTTGCTTCGGGAAAACGCAAAATCATTCCGGGTGCGCTCCAGAAATTTGACGGAGTCCGGTTTTGATACCGTAATTGAGGTAAAACTTCCGAATGAGACGGAGTTTTTGAAGAAGACTATGGAAATCAGGGGCGTTTTGCATGCGGCTCTGTTGACCCATGAAGGGGAAGTACATTAAGCAATTTTTTCGAATTTGTTTATGCTTTGTTTATTGAATCTGTTGCGCACTGTGTTATATTGTATGTAGAACAGATGGGCAGGTTTGTCCGGAATGTCCGGAAAGGAAGGTATTTCCATGAATATACAGAAATTTACACAAAAATCAATGCAGGCAGTGGAAGGCTGCGAACGGCTGGCGTACGAGTACGGCAACCAGGAGATTGAGCAGGAGCATCTGCTCTACAGTCTGCTGACGCTGGAGGATAGTCTGATTCTGAAGCTGATTGAGAAGATGGAGATTCAGACGCAGCATTTTGTGGACCGGGTCGAGGCGGCTCTTAACAAGCGCACGAAGGTACAGGGCGGTAATGTCTATGTGGGCAAGGATTTGAACACGGTGTTGATCTCTGCGGAGGATGAGGCAAAACAGCTGGGCGACGAATATGTTTCGGTGGAGCATTTGTTCCTTGCGATGATCAAAAATCCCAACCGGGAGATTGCGGCAATCTGGAAGGAATACGGGATTACCAGAGAGCGTTTTCTGAAGGCTCTCTCCACCGTCCGCGGCAACCAGCGTGTGACCAGCGACAATCCCGAGGCTACCTACGATACGCTGGAAAAATACGGACAGGATCTGGTGGAGAAGGCGCGAAATGAAAAGCTGGATCCGGTCATCGGGAGAGATACAGAGATTCGCAACGTCATTCGAATTCTGTCCCGTAAGACCAAGAACAATCCGGTTCTGATCGGAGAACCCGGTGTCGGCAAGACGGCGGTTGTCGAGGGCCTTGCCCAGCGAATTGTGCGCGGGGATGTGCCCCAGGGGTTGAAGGACAAGAAAATATTTGCACTGGATATGGGGGCCCTCGTGGCGGGCGCAAAATACCGCGGCGAATTTGAGGAGCGCTTGAAGGCAGTTCTGGAGGATGTCAAAAACAGCAACGGTCAGATCATTCTCTTTATCGATGAACTGCACACAATTGTCGGTGCGGGCAAGACCGATGGCTCGCTGGATGCGGGCAACATGTTAAAGCCCATGCTGGCAAGGGGCGAACTACACTGTATCGGCGCGACCACGCTGGATGAGCACAGACAGTACATCGAGTCGGACCCGGCTCTGGAACGTCGTTTTCAGCCGGTGCTCGTGGCGGAGCCCACGGTGGAGGACACCATCTCTATTCTGCGTGGGTTGAAGGAGCGCTATGAGGTTTACCACGGCGTGAAGATTATGGATAATGCGCTGGTCAGCGCAGCGGTATTGTCGAATCGCTATATCACGGATCGTTTTCTGCCGGATAAGGCCATTGATCTTGTGGATGAGGCCTGTGCTCTGATCAAGACAGAACTGGATAGTATGCCCACGGAACTGGACGAATTGCAGAGACGTGTGCTGCAGTTGGAGATTGAGGAAGCAGCTCTTAAGAAGGAGGACGACAGACTGAGTCAGGAGCGCCTCGCGGATCTTCAGAAGGAACTTGCGGAGGCACGGGAGGAATTTGCCGGCAGAAAGGCACAGTGGGACAACGAGAAGGCATCCGTCGAACGCCTTTCCAAGCTGCGCGAGGAGATTGACCGAGTCAACAGCGAGATTCAGATCGCACAGCGCGAGGGCAATCTGGAGAAGGCTGCCGAGCTCTCCTACGGTACCTTGCCGGGACTGAAGAAACAGCTGGAAACCGAGGAAGATCAAGTGAACGAAAGAGATCTTTCCCTGGTTCGAGAGAAAGTTTCCGATGAGGAGATCGCCCGGATCATCTCCCGCTGGACCGGGATTCCCGTGGCAAAGCTCACGGAGAGTGAACGCAATAAAACCCTGCATCTGGACGAAGAATTGCACAAACGTGTCATCGGTCAGGATGAGGGCGTGACCAAGGTGACGGAGGCAATCATCCGCTCCAAGGCCGGCATCAAGGATCCGGATAAGCCCATCGGTTCCTTCCTGTTTCTGGGCCCCACCGGCGTCGGCAAGACGGAGCTGGCCAAATCGCTTGCAGCGACCCTATTTGACGATGAGAATAACATGGTTCGTATTGATATGAGTGAATACATGGAGAAGCATTCCGTCTCCAGACTGGTCGGAGCGCCTCCCGGATATGTGGGCTACGAGGAGGGCGGACAACTGACGGAGGCTGTGCGCAGAAAGCCCTACAGCGTTGTACTGTTTGATGAGGTGGAGAAGGCTCACCCCGATGTCTTCAATATTTTACTGCAGGTGCTGGATGACGGGAGAATAACGGATTCTCAGGGCAGAACGGTGGACTTCAAGAATACCATACTGATCATGACCTCCAACATCGGAGCCATGTATCTGCTGGACGGAATTGATGCCGACGGCCAGATATCGCAGGAGGCCCAGGATGCCTGCATGGCAGAACTGCGTGCTCATTTCCGGCCGGAGTTTTTGAATCGTCTGGATGAGACAATCCTGTTTAAACCGCTCACAAAGGACAATATCGGAGGCATTGTGAACCTGATTGTGGCGGATCTGAACAGACGCTTGTCGCAGCGCGACCTTACGATTGAACTGACGCCCGAGGCACAACAGTTTATCGTGGACAATGCCTATGACCCCGCCTATGGGGCGAGACCGCTGAAGCGCTACATTCAGAAGCATGTGGAAACACTTGCCGCAAGATTAATTCTGGAAGATAAGGTGGATCAGGGCGATACGATTCTTCTTACGGTCGAAGACGGAGCCCTGCATGCCAAAGTAAAGGAGAGCGTATGATACCGGAGGATCCCGTTATGTTGCTTAGCTTTGTGAATCTGAAGCTGCGTGATTATTACAAAGACCTGGATGCACTCTGTGAAGATCTGGATCTGGATCCGGTGGGGATCAGAGACAAGCTTGCGTCCATCGATTACCATTACGACCCGTCGAGAAATCAGTTTTTATAGCGGATTACAGCAGAAGGAATACGGAAAATGAAATTCCGTATTCCTTTTTTGTACATTGTGATGTATAATGAATTTAATATTTTGCGTACATTGTGCAAAATATGTCTATTTCTCATGTAAATCGGAGGATCCCCATATGAAGAAAGACAGGACGGCGTCCCAGCGCATACAGATGCGCAGAGCAGAGCAAAAACAGCAGAAGGCTGCCGAAAGAGAAGCGAAAAGTGCGGCCGGAAATGAGGCAAAGCAGAGGAAAACTGCCGAAGGAAAGGCGAAGCGCCAGGGTAAGGAAACGAAAAAGGCAGAGAAGTCCGTCCGTATTTTCAATATCCGGAATAAGATTGTGGTGTGTTTTCTGGTGCCCATTGTCTTTATGATTTTCATCGGAACCAGCGCATATCAGAAGGCTTCCCGGGGGATGAGTGACAACTTTGTGGAGTCCACGTCCCAGACGCTTGCAATGTCTGTGGAGTATCTGGATATGGTCGGCAGCTTTATCACGGCAGAGACCAAGACCTATGCTTTTGACGCTTCCACCAGTAAATATTTGCTTGGCATGTACGATGATGACAGAACGGAGATGTACAATTATCTCACTACCATTCAGGATAATATGGCCTCCAAGAAAATGCTCAATCCTTACATAAACAATGTTCATATTATTGCGAAGAAGGGAATCAGTATCCTGACATCTTCCACCAAGGACAGTACCGACCGGGAAGGATTCATGGCGGAGTATGTTGCAGAGATGGTTCCGGAAAATGAACGTCTCATTTCATCCTGGGTGGATACGCATGACCTGCTGGATACCAAGCTCACTCTCAAGAAGGAGGATTACATTCTTGCGTATCACTCCTTAAATGAGAACAAACAGGCGGTTGTTGTCATCGACCTGAAGGCATCGGCAGTGCAGGAATTTATTGACCAGGTGGATCTGGGAGACGGCAGTATTGTCGGCTTTATCACCTATGGCGGTCGGGAACTGATTCACGAAAATCTGCCGGAAATCATGGACGAAAAGGGGAAGATGAAGCCGGATGAGAGTGCCAGTATCATGACGGAGGGAGAGAGTGTTTTCTACGGGCAGGATTTCTATACAAAGGCGTTTGAGAGTGAAGAAACGGCGGGTGTCTCCCAGGTTGAATACAAAAATGACTCCTATTATTTCCTGTACAACAAGGGAAATTCCATAGATTGTGTGATGTGTGCCCTGGTGCCTGTATCGCTGGTAACCCAACAGGCAGATTCCATCAAGACCCTGACATTTTGTCTGACTCTTCTGGCGTGTGTGATCGTCCTGGGTGTGGGCCTTGCAATTACCTCCGGTATCAAGAAAAATATGGATCGTTTGTCCGGCAAACTGGGCGAGGTGTCGGAAGGAGATCTGACTGTGGAGGTAACCGCAAAGGGACGGGATGAATTCCAGACGCTGGCCGCCAGTGCCAACCACATGGTACATAATACCAAGAAGCTGGTACAGAAGGTAAGCGGTGCAACGGCTGAACTGGAACAGTCGTCCGGCGATGTGGAAGAGATTTCCGGTGTGATCGATTCCTTCTCCAAGGAGATTACGCAGGCTATCGGTGAGATCAATGACGGTATGGGAAGAGAGTCCGAGCATGCACAGGAGTGTGTGGAGAAGACAGACCGGCTCTCGGAGGAGATCCGTGGAGTGATCACCGTTGTGGAGAAGGTGGAGGATCTTGTCTCTGAGACAGAAGCGATGATCAATCAGGGAATGGAGATTGTGAAGCTTCTCGGTGAGCGGGCACAGTCGACTACGAAGATGACGGCACAGGTGAGCGAGAGCATTCAGACCCTGCGTACGGAGTCTGAGATCATCAACAGCTTTGTGACGACAATCACCGGCATCAGCCAGCAGACCAATCTGCTTTCGCTGAACGCATCCATTGAGGCGGCCCGTGCGGGAGAGGCTGGACGAGGCTTTGCGGTGGTTGCGGAGGAGATCCGCAAGCTTGCTGATGATTCCGCAAAGGCAGCGGGTGAGATCCGCAACAACGTGGAACATATTGCAGAACAGACCATGAACAGTGTCGATTCCGCAAATGAGGCACAGGGCATGGTAGAACTGCAGACGGAAGCGGTGACTCAGGTGGTTGAAGTGTTTGAGCAGATGCAGAAGCGAATGGCAGAACTGGTAGCAGGTCTGAAGGAGATTGTCATCAGTACGGAACGGGCCGATCGGGAGAGAAGCGCTGCGGTGGATGCGGTGAAGAATATTTCCGAGATCATCGAGGATACTGCCGGAAGCACCGAGACGGTTGCAGGCGTAGCACAACAGCTCCTTGAGAGAGTGGAAAGCCTGAATCATACAGCGGAGACCTTAAGTGCCAATATGGAAGAGCTGAAGACGGAAATTGCAGTCTTTAAACTATAGGTGTGAAGAAGCCGGAGAAAGCAAATGTCTGTTTTTGACATTTGCTTTCTCTGTGCATGAGAGATAAACGGGGATCAGCATGAAAAAGATTGTTATGCAGTATTTGAAACCCTACTTTCCCCGCATGGGGGTAGGGTTTTTTATTAAGTTCATCGGGACCATCATGGATTTGTGTATTCCCTATATCCTGGCGTATATTATTGATACGATTATTCCTATGCGCAATCGTACCATGGTATTTGTGTGGGGGGCTCTTATGATTGGCTGTTCCCTGATGGCGGTGAGCTTTAATATCGTTGCCAACCGTATGGCGTCCAGGGTGGCCAGTGATGCGACCGAGTGTATCCGGCATGATTTGTTTGCAAAGACCATGTATTTGTCCAACCGCCAGACGGATGCCTTTACCAAGCCGTCCCTGATCTCCCGATTGACTAGTGACACTTATAATCTGCACCAGATGCTAGGGCGTATTCAGCGGCTGGGTGTGCGTGCCCCCATTCTACTGATCGGGGGGATCATCGTAACCTTTACGCTGGATCCGGCCATGGCTTGTGTGCTGTTGGCGACACTTCCCCTCCTGGGACTTATCACGGTTTATGTATCCCGCAGAAGCATTCCCATGTACAGTGGCCTTCAGGAGGCGACGGACCGGTTTGTACGTATGGTGAGGGAGGATATCGCCGGAATCCGGGTGATCAAAGCATTGTCCAAAACAGATTATGAGTCCGACAAATTCCGCACGATTAACAAGGAGGTTGTGGAGCGGGAGCGCAGGACCGGAATGGTCATGGCGGTGATCAACCCGTCCATGAACATCCTGTTGAATCTGGGACTGGTATGTGTCATTTTGGTCGGTGCTTACCGGGTGCACAACGGCATTTCCGAGGTCGGTAAGATTTTGGCATTTACCACGTATTTTACGATTATCCTAAACGCCATGATGTCCATCTCCAAGATGTTTACGGTATTGTCCAAGGCAATAGCCAGCGGTGACCGGATCAGCCTGGTGCTGGACAGCGAAGAAGACCTTTTGACGCTTCAGGAAAAGACAGGCGAGACAAAAGAATATTCCGGGATCACAGAAAATGCCGCCGAAGTGGTCAAAGCGGCTGATGCCGGGGAGCCGGAGATTGTGTTCGATCATGTGACATTCTCCTATCACACCGGGGGCGTACCCAATCTGGAGGATATCTCCTTTTCTGTCAAAAAAGGAGAAACACTGGGTATTATCGGTGAGATCGGTTCCGGGAAGACAACGATTGTCAATCTGCTGATGCGTCTCTACGACGCGGACAGCGGGCGGATACTTCTTGGCGGCAGGGATGTGCGCAGCTACGGGAGGGAAGAACTGCGCCAAAAATTTGGCGTGGTGTTCCAGAATGACACGATCTTTGAAGACAGTATTTCGGCAAATGTCACCCTCGGTCGTACCTGTGAAAACAGCGCAGTGCGGGAGGCGTTGGAATACGCCCAGGCAGGGGAATTTGTGCGCGACCGGGATGGCAGAGAGGAGGAAGGGTTAAACATCAAGGGTGCAAATTTGAGCGGTGGACAGAAACAACGGGTACTGATCGCCCGGGCACTTCTTATGAAACCGGATATTCTGGTGTTGGACGATTCCTCCAGCGCATTGGACTATAAGACGGATGCTCAGCTGCGAAAGAGCATTCGCACCCACTTTACGGACACGACACTGGTCATTGTAGCCCAGCGGGTGAGTTCCATCCGTTCTGCGGATCACATTCTGGTATTGGAGGATGGGAAGCCAAAAGGGTATGGTACCCATGAGGAATTGATGGTAAACTGCGATGTTTACCGTGAGATTGCCGACTCTCAGATGGGGGAGGTGAACTCATGAGTGAAGTGAGAAAGCGGGTAAACGCCGCAGTGCTGGAAGACCGGCAAAAGAATCAGAATGGAGTACAGAAGCGCTACAGCGGTTCAACCATCCTTCGTCTCGGCAGGTATATGCTGCAGTATAAATGGCTGCTGGCAGCGGCAGTGTTATGTACACTGGGGAGCAATCTCTTCTCCCTGATCGGCCCCAGACTGACCGGCTATGCGATCGGAGCCATTGAACCCGGACCCGGACAGGTTGATTTTTCGAGGGTACTTTATTATGCGGCTTGGATGGCAGGCTTTTATGTGTTTTCGGCACTTTTGTCCTACGGCCTGCAGGTTTTGATGATTACGATCAGCCGCAAGGTTGTCTTTCGGATGCGTCAGGATGTGTTTGATAAGCTGTTGACTCTGCCGGTCGGGTATTTTGATGTTCATCAGACCGGCGACATTATCAGCCGCATTTCCTACGATATCGATACCGTAAACGCATCCCTCTCCAACGATCTGGTACAGCTGTTGACCACGGCAATCACGGTGGTGGGTGCGCTCGTTATGATGATTACCATATCACCGAAGCTGGTGTTGGTATTTGCATTTACGGTTCCGCTGTCGGTGCTGCTTACCAAGACGATCACGGGCAAGACGAGACCACTTTTCAGAAGACGCTCCGCAACCCTGGGGCTTTTGAATGGTTTTACGGAGGAGATGGTCACCGGGCAGAAGACGTTGAAAGCCTACGGCAGGGAAGCGTATACCATCGAGCGCTATGACAGAAAGAACAAGGAGGCGGTGGACGCCTACTACGATGCAGAGTATTATGGCAGTATCGTGGGGCCCTGCGTCAACTTTGTCAACAACTTGTCCCTTTCCCTGATCAGCGTGTTCGGTGCACTTTTGTATCTGGCGGGCAGTATGAAAATCGGTGACATTTCTTCCTTTGTGTTGTATTCCCGCAAGTTTTCCGGACCGATCAACGAGGCGGCAAACATTATGAGTGAGTTGCAGTCCGCTTTGGCGGCTGCGGAGCGGATTTTCCGCCTGTTGGACGAAAAGCCTGAGCCTGCGGACCGTGAGGAAGCCGTAGAACTGACTGCGGTTTGCGGAGATGTGGAGGCTTCCCACATTGAGTTTGGATATGTTTCGGACAAACCGATTATCCGGGATCTTAGTTTCCGGGCACAGAGCGGTCAGTTGATTGCGATTGTGGGACACACCGGTGCGGGGAAAACAACCCTGATCAATCTCCTGATGCGCTTTTACGATCCTCAGAGCGGTACAATATCCGTTGACGGGCAGCCCATTATGAGCCTGACGCGGAAGAGCCTGCGCAAGGCGTATGCGATGGTGCTGCAGGATACCTGGCTGTTCTACGGAACGGTATATGAAAATCTGGCTTACGGCAACGATGGTGCCACCAGGGAGGATGTGGAACGTGTTGCCAGGGCCGCGCACATTCACTCCTTTATTGAGCGCCTTCCCAACGGGTATGACACAATCCTCACGGATGAGGGCACCAATATTTCCAAGGGCCAGAAACAGCTCCTCACCATAGCGCGAGCCATGCTTTTGGATGCCCATATGCTGATTCTGGATGAGGCGACTTCCAATGTGGATACCAGGACGGAACAGCTCATCCAGGCAGCCATGCGCAAACTGATGGAGAATAAAACCTGTTTTGTCATTGCCCACAGACTGTCCACGATTCGAAATGCAGACCGAATCCTTGTGGTGGATGGCGGTGAAGTGGTGGAGCAGGGCACTCATGACGAACTGATGAAAAAAGACGGTTGTTATCGTTCCCTATATGAGGCACAGTGGGAATAAAAAATTCCGATAGATGAGCCCCGGTTTTACAAAATTGACAGAAAAGGCAAATGACAAATCTTGAGAATCGGGTTATTCTATGATAAAATATGCTGGAATACGACAGACAGGGTGAACATGTATTCCAATGTGACCAATAGAAGACCCTATATGAGATGTTGAGACTTATGAACAAGCAGGATATGGAATACCAAAGTTGTCAGGAATTCACTCCACTTCCTGATGAATACCCACCGAGTGCAGAACTGGGTGGGACGAGTATACATACAAAGGATTCTCCGGCAGGCAGGGGACATCAGGCCATTCTGAGAAGAATGATACAGATGATGACTGTTTTCACAGTCATTACTTATACCGCAGTGGTCTCAGCCAAAGAGGAAACGATTGCGAAGCCGGAAGTGTCCGGCGCAGTTGTGGAGATACAAACCGGACCGGAGGACAACTCTCTTACAGGAGATACGCCGGGAGAAAATACGCAGACAACACAGACCACACCGACCGGGGAGTCCGTGGAAAACCGGGGGGACGAAACTTCAAAAGAGCCTGTATCGGAAGAGACGCCTGCGACCAGACCGGAAACGGAATCGAAATCGGAAGCAGAATCGGAGACGGAAGCGGGAACAGAGCCGGAAACAGAAACAGGAGTGGTGGAAGGACAGGTTTGCGGTACGTGTGGCGGAACCGGTGATTGCGATGAATGCAAGGGCGATGGCTATCTTGGACCGGGATATACGGTTGCGTGCCCGCGATGTCATGGCTCAGGAGTTGAAATTTGCGGCTACTGTGATGCAGCAGGGAATAGTGTAGCTCATGAGGGAACCTGTGATTTCCCGCCCTGTATGGGAAGCCATACCTACGCCTGTACGATATGCGGAGGCGGGAGCAATGCAGTCACCTGTGCAAGCTGTGGCGGCTCGGGCGAATGCCAGACCTGTGGCGGAACCGGCTATGTGCCCTAAGAGAGAAGAAAAGGCCAGGCAGATAAAGTTTTAAGTCTTATAGAATGAAGAGGTGGAGAGACGAATGAAGAAGGAAGAGAAAAGAAGATTGATGAAATTGCTGGTATATGCCGTTTTGTTTGGCATGGTTGCAGTGCTCGGATTTACTACAGATTTGGTTGATATGGCAGACTTAACCGCAACCGTCAGCATCAGCGGAGCCACTGTTTTAAAGCTGGCAGTAATGATTCTGGGCGTCCTGCTGATCGAGAATCTTCTGGTTTTGCTTTTGGGCATTCATAAGCCGAAAAGTCATCGGGCCAGATCCGTACTTTCTCTGATTTCCAGTCTGGCAAAGTATGTCGCTTTTATTGTGATACTCTGCTGGGGACTTACCCTTTTGGGAGTGAATATTACAACGATCATTGCAAGCGTCGGGGTATTGGCGTTAATCGTCGGGTTTAGTGCGGAAAGCCTGATCGCGGATGTGGTGACCGGAACTTTTATGCTTTTGGAAAATCAGTATAATGTGGGCGATATTGTGGAAGTGAACGGATTTCGCGGAACCGTTACCAGCATCGGCATTCGCACCACCTGCATTACGGATACCGGTGATAATGTCAAGATCATTAATAATTCCGAGATGAAAAATATTCTGAACCGCTCGGACAATTTATCAAGAGCGGTCAGTGATATCAGCATACCTTACCAAACAGATTTAGAGAAGCTGGAAAAGGAACTGCCGAAATTGCTGGAGACGATTTTTCAGGCGCACACGGACAGTATGCAGAATGTCCCGACGTATCTGGGAGTTCAGGCATTGGAAGCATCGGGAATCCAACTGCGATTTGTAGTGGAGGTTTCGGAGAAGCAGATTTTTAATGTAACCAGAATTATGAATCGCGAATTGCTTCTGGGCTTTCGAAAGCTTGGCGTGGAGTGTCCGTTCCCGCAGTTGGATGTACATACGAAGTAAATGTAACGGATCTGTTTTTCAAAATCTTTCTCGGAAGAAGTGCTTTCGTGGGAACCTCAATTCTCTCAATGAATTGTTTAGGGAGTGAACCAGGGTAGCATGAGACAAAGTATGGGCGCATATAGTAGTGGTGGGCAATGCCCTTGAAAGATGGCAAGGTGCGAGGTCTGCAAAGAACCATGAATAAAAAGTATGTGTTGATCGCTCTATTTCTACTGGATGCGGTGCTGCTGATCGGCTCGGTATCTCATCGGAAAACGCAAACCCGACGGACGGCATCGGAACAAGCTATACAATCGCGTGAAACGATGCAGATCACAGAAAACAGTAAGGGTGACATGAAAAAGATTGCCTTGACCTTCGACGATGGACCCCATCCCACCTACACGGAGCAGCTTTTGGACGGCTTGAAGGAGAGAGGCGTGCATGTCACCTTCTTTGTTACGGGAGAGCATGCCAGACTTCACCCGGATATCATCAAACGGATGCAGGAAGAGGGACACTTAATCGGCAATCATACCTACAGTCATATCCAGCTGACTTCCAAAAACAGAGAGAAATTTAAGCAGGAATTGATAGATACCAATGCGGTCATTCAGGAAATCACCGGTGAGGAAGTACAGTATGTACGTCCGCCCTACGGTTCCTGGGACAAGAGCTTTGAGAAGGAGTTGAACATGTTTCCGGTGCTCTGGACCATAGATCCCTTGGACTGGTGCTCCGAAAACGTGGCCTGCATCACGGAGAAAATTGTGGATAAGGCGGGAGAAAACGATATCATCCTCATGCACGATTATTACGATACCTCCGTGACAGCGGCGTTGAAGGTGGTTGATGAACTTCAGGAGGAAGGGTATACCTTTGTGACGGTGGAAGAGATATTGTTTGATTAAAATTTTTCCGGTAAAGCTCAGACCAGAAACCATATTGAATTTGATACAAAAATTGGATATAATTTGAGTAGAAAACCAATGGAAGGAGGGATCGAATGAGCAAAATATACGCAGTAAATGAGATTAGTGCTATTATTGCTCCTATTGTGGAGGCTTTTGGTGTAGAACGTGTATGGCTGTTTGGTTCCTATGCCAGAGGGGAAGCGTCTGAAGACAGTGATATTGATTTGCGAATAGAAGGTGGAAAGATTCGAGGAATGTTTGGCTTAGGAAGGTTGTATGATGAACTGACAAATGCGTTGAGTAAGTCGGTTGATTTGGTCACAACAGAAGGGTTGAACCATAAGGCAAATCGTGAGAGAACAGAGGAGTTTCGGAAGAATATAGCGGAGGATGAAAGGCTGATTTATGAGGGCAAAAAACATTGATATTGTGCGTCATATAGAAAGCTATTGTAGAGATATTGAAAATACGGTAAAACGCTTTGGAGAATATTTCCATATTGTTGGAGTTTTGCCAGAAAACGATCGCACTTTATAGTGTGGCAGAGCAGGAAGAAGTGCAGGATAAGGATTTGGAGCGATAGTACGATTTATTTTCTGCCTAAGAATGTGCGGAAGTTAAAATTATTAATAGCAGAAATAATAAGAAGGTCAAGGTGTGCTGAAATGGTGTGGTTTCATCTTGACTTCTTTCTATTGTGTTACTTAGAGATCCGCAGCTTCAATCCTAACGGTCGCAATATTTTTAAAAGCGTCGCCAGATTTGGGGTGGTTTGGAAGGATTCCATTGCCAAGTTCTTTACGCTGCTTAATAACTGTGCTAATAATATTTGCCTGCTCTTCCATATCGGTAATATCTCTGCCACTATCCGGATCAATACCTTTTACATGTTCTTTGTAGTCAGTCCAGTTTTTCATAAACGTCAACTCTCCTTTCGGAATAAATAGTCGTCACGCTCAGATTTTGCTTTCTCAATTTCACGTAGTGGTGCCTTCTGAGTTTTTTTGGAAAATGTAATTCATGAAAGTCACGGACGTGCTTTTTGTGAATAAGAGAAATGATAATTGTAGATTTAGTATAGCAGGAAATGGGAAAAGGTCAATAGGAGCCTGATTTGTTCGACGAAGAACTTGCATTATCGTGTGGGTAATATATAATAAAATAGTCGGAAGCTTCCGCCATGCAAATGGTGTCATCAGAGAATGTGGCGGTGGTTCGAAAGGTGGGAAAGACACGCGGAAAGGAGCGCCCATGAGCGTGAATTATAAGTTCAGGATCGTATATGACGGAACCCGGTATTACGGCTGGGAGCACCAGCCCAACACGGAAATGACCATTCAGGGGAAGCTGGAATCGGTGCTCTCGCTGATGGTGGATGCACCGGTGGAGGTGCTGGGAGCCGGAAGGACGGATGCGGGTGTGCATGCCAGAGGCATGGTTGCCAATGCGAAGTTTGACACGAGCCTTTCCCCGGAGGAGATCAAAGACTATATGAACCGTTATCTGCCGGATGACATCTGCGTAGCGGAGGTCAGGATTGCGGCGGACGGATTCCACAGTCGCTACAAAGCCAAGGGCAAGACCTACCGTTACACCTGCTACGCGGGAAAGGACAAGCCGGTTTTCGACCGCAAGTACGTTCATGTACTGGAGGCCATGCCGGATGTGGAAGCGATGCGCAAGGCCGCCGGATATCTGTGTGGCAGCCATGATTTTGCCAGCTTCTGCGGCAATGCGCGGATGAAGAAATCCACAGTGCGCATTGTGGACAAGATTGAGATTGTGCAGCGGGACGGCTATCTGACTTTGACGTATCACGGCACCGGGTTTTTGCAGTATATGGTGCGGATTCTCACGGGAACCCTTCTGGAGGTGGGCTTCGGCAAGCGGACTCCGGAGAGTATGGTGGAGCTCTTGGAGGCGAAGGACCGCAAACTTGCGGGGGCAACCGCGCCGGCAAAAGGGTTGTGCCTGATGGAAGTCGATTATTAGACGAAAAGAGAGGGAGTTGCCAATCGTATGAGAATCGGAGCGCTGGAAGCGGGCGGTACCAAGATGGTATGCGCCATCGGAGATGAGAAGGGCAAAATTTCGGAGCAGGTGTCCATACCCACACAGACCCCCGAAAGCACGATGCCGCAGTTGATCGATTACTTTCGGCAGAGAGAAATCGAAGCCCTGGGAATCGGATGTTTCGGGCCGATCTGTCCGGACAAAGAAGCTGAAATGTACGGCTATATCACCTCGACACCCAAAAAGGCCTGGCGGAATTACAATATCGTCGGTGCATTTGAGGAGGCGTTGGGATGTCCGGTAGGTTTTGATACGGATGTGAACGGTTCCGTTCTGGGCGAGGTGACCTTTGGCTGCGCAAGGGGGCTTGACAATGTGCTGTATCTGACAGTCGGCACGGGGATCGGAGCCGGAATCTGGTCCCAGGGAAAACTGCTGCACGGCAATCTTCACCCGGAAGCGGGTCACATTTTCCTGCAAAGACACAGTGCGGATAACTACGCCGGGAACTGCCCTTATCATGGAGACTGTTTTGAAGGTCTTGCTGCGGGACCGGCCATCGAAAAACGGTATGGCGCGAAGGCGTACGAACTGGCAGACCGGGAGGAAGTGTGGGATCTGGAGGCTTACTATATCGCACAGGCACTGTGTAATTATATCCTGATTCTGGCACCTCAGAAGATCATCCTCGGAGGTGGTGTGATGCATCAGACGCAGCTGTTTGACCGGATTCGAAAGCAGGTTTTTGAACGGATGGCGGGGTATCTGGATACTGCGCAGATGCGGGACCTTGAGCATTACATTGTGCCGGCAAGTTTACAGGATAATCAGGGCATCATGGGATGTCTGGAGTTGGGACGGAGAGCGATACATGGACTTGTTTGAATATATGAGAAACAGTAATATGGAAAAGGAATCCCCCCTCGCCGCACGCATGCGGCCCCGAACCCTGGATGAGGTTGTGGGACAGGAGCATATCCTGGGCAAGGACAAGCTGTTGTACCGGGCAATTTCGGCGGATAAGATCAGCTCCGTGATCTTCTACGGGCCGCCCGGAACCGGCAAGACGACGTTGGCGAAGGTCATCGCCAATACCACCAGTGCAGAGTTCAAGCAGATCAATGCAACGGTTGCGGGCAAGAAGGATATGGAAGAGGTCGTGGCGCAGGCGAAGGAGCTTCAAGGCATGTACGGAAAGCGGACGATCCTGTTTATCGACGAGATTCACCGCTTTAACAAGAGCCAGCAGGATTATCTGCTCCCATTTGTGGAGGACGGAACGGTCATCCTGATCGGTGCGACTACGGAAAACCCTTACTTTGAGGTAAACGGGGCTCTCATTTCCCGTTCCATAATTTTCGAGCTGAAGCCGATTCCGCAGGCGGCTATCCGTGAGCTTCTGGTAAAAGCTGTCTACGATACGGAGCGCGGTATGGGAGCCTATCAGGCGGTGATCGACGACGATGCGCTGGACTTTCTGGCGGACATTTCCGGCGGGGATGCGCGACATGCGCTGAATGCCATCGAGCTGGGGATTATGACGACCAACCGCAGCGAGGACGGCAAGATCCATGTGACCCTTGAGGTTGCCCAGGAATGCATTCAAAAGCGCGCCGTGCGCTATGACAAGGGCGGGGACAATCACTACGATACCATCTCAGCTTTTATTAAGAGTATGCGGGGATCCGACCCGGATGCGGCAGTTTATTATCTTGCAAGGATGCTGTATGCGGGAGAAGATGTGACATTTATTGCGAGAAGAATTATGATATGTGCCTCAGAGGATGTGGGGAATGCGGATCCCAACGCGCTGGTGGTCGCGGTCAACGCTTCCCTGGCAGTGGAGAGAATCGGCATGCCGGAGGCTCAGATCATCCTGGCACACGCGGCAACCTATGTGGCCTGTGCCCCGAAGAGCAATGCGGCATGTGAAGCAATATTTGGCGCACTTCATGAAGTGGAGCAATCGGGCAATCTGCCGATTCCCCCGCATCTGCAGGACGCACATTATAAAGGAGCGGCGAAATTGGGACACGGGACAGGTTATAAATATGCACATGACTACCCGAATCATTATGTGGAGCAGCAGTATCTGCCGTATGAATTAAGTGGCAGGGAATTCTACAGCCCCAGCGGAAACGGGTACGAAGTGAAGATCCGGGATCATATGAGAAAAATCCGGGAAGCCGCCGGTAAGACCGGCAAGGCAGAGGAAAAAAGGTATTCCGAAGAATAGAAAACTAGAATAATTCCTGCACTAAGTACTGATAAATCTCCTGATTTTTGCGCTGCCAGTTGTCGCACAGACCGGCAGCCATTTCTTCTGTGGGAACGGAGAGGGTGATCTCCACAAGACGCACATTCCGGTCCTTGGCGATCAGACGGGCTTCGTATTCGCCGGATGTGGACTTGTAATAGTCACCAAGAATGGATACCTCGTTGCGAAGATCGAATTCATTTTCGGCAAAGTAGGTCTTGATATCACTCTTGATGGCATCGCTGATGCGGTTTTCAAAGAAAGCCAGTGTTTCGCGCCCCTCGTTGGTGATGGATAGATGGGTACGGTTGCGCACGGATTGGGTGGAGATCATTCCGGCTTCCGTAAGTTCACTGATCGCCTGCTGGAGCGTCAGAAAGTTGGTGTATTCCTTCTCCAGGATGAAATCACTGATCTGGGCGGTGGTCAACGGGAAGCTGACTCTGTCCAGCATATACAGAATAATTAATTTATAGAGCGTTATGGGGTCCTGCAGCATGACTTTTCCTTTCCCGCATCAATCGATGCAGAGCGTTTAGCACATCTTTTTTGTGACTGCTCCAGGTCGGAGCGATTAAATCCTTTTTGGAACCGTCCCCGGTGACACGATGAACGACGATGTCGGGGGAGAGGAGTTCCAGACAGTCGGCCAGAAGCGTTAGGTAGGCTTCCCTGGTCAGGGTCTTGAATTCTCCGGCCAGGTAATGATCCGCCAGGTCCGTTCCCCGCAGAACATGCAAAAGCTGAAGCTTTACACCGAAGGGCTTTCGGGCATCGACATAGCGGACGCTTTCGTAGATCTGTTCGGCGGTTTCACCGGGAAGTCCGAGAATGAGATGAACAATCACGGGAATGTCGCGGGCTTTCAACCGGAAATATGCGTCTTCAAAGACGGGGAGAGCATAGCCTCTCCGAATGTATTCGGCAGATTTTTCATGAATGGTCTGAAGCCCCAATTCCACCCAGATAAATTTCCCGGGATAGCGCAGCTTTAGGGCGTCGATTAAATCCAGGACCTCGACCGGAAGGCAATCCGGCCGGGTGGCAATGGAAATGCCCAGCACGCGCGGATGAGAGAGGGCTTCGGAGTACACCTTTTCCAGATAGCCCGTGGGAGCATAGGTATTGGTGTACGCCTGAAAATAGGCGATCAGATTTGGCCTTGTCGGGTCAGACGCATCTCCCAATTTGCCGTGGAGTGCCCGGACTCCCTCGCAGAGCTGTTCGTCGACGGACTTGTCCGCCGTGTCCACCGCAAAATCGCCGCTTCCGCCCGCGCTACAGAAGATACAGCCCCGAGTGCCGCAGGTCCCGTCCCGGTTGGGACAGGTCATGTGGGCATTCAGGGCTATTTTATAACATTTATAACCATAGGTGTTCTTACACCATGCATCCAGAGAATAGTAAGGTTTTCCGTGCAGAGGAATCGCCCCGGGGCGGTCGGTTTCTTCGGAAGCAGGCGTATTTGGCATACAATCAAAAGGTGTCATATCAGCGGACAATGTGGGATTTGACTGCCTCGGCGACAAGCTCGGCAACCTTGGGGTTGAAGGCTTCGGGCATGATGTTGTCCTCATTCAATTCCTCTTCGGGCACAAGACTCGCGATGGCGTTTGCGGCAGCCAGCTTCATCTCCTCGGTAATCTGGGTAGCACGCCCCTCAAGTGCGCCCTTGAAGATGCCGGGGAAAGCCACTACATTGTTGACCTGATTGGGAAAATCACTGCGTCCGGTTCCGACCACACGTGCCCCCGCAGCCTTTGCGACATCGGGCATAATCTCGGGCACCGGGTTTGCCATGGCAAAGAGAATTGCATCGTGATTCATGGAAGCAACCATCTCGGGGGATACGATTCCGGGAGCGGATACTCCGACAAAAATATCGGCGCCCTTCAGGGCATCCGCGAGGGTTCCGGTCTCGCCGGAAAGGTTGGTCACCTCCGCCATTTTCTGCTGCATCCAGTTTAACCCCTCTGTGTTTTTCGAGATGATTCCGACCTTGTCACACAGGATAATATTGGGGAAACCATAGGTGAGCAAAAGCCTGGTGATTGCCACACCGGCGCTTCCCGCACCGTTTACGACAACGCGGCAGTTTTCCTTTTTCTTGCCCACAACCTTCAGAGCGTTGATGATTCCTGCCAGTACAACGATGGCAGTGCCGTGCTGGTCATCGTGGAATACGGGAATGTTCAGGATTTTTTTCAGGCGTTCCTCGATTTCAAAACAGCGGGGGGCACTGATATCCTCCAGGTTGATGCCGCCGAAACCGGGAGCCAGCCAGGTGACGGCCTTAATAATCTCTTCGGTATCCTGGGTGTCCAGGCAGATCGGAACGGCATTCACTCCGCCGAATTCCTTGAAGAGAACAGCTTTTCCTTCCATGACGGGCATGGCTGCGTGGGGACCGATATTGCCCAGACCCAAAACTGCGCTTCCGTCGGAGACAACGGCAACGGTGTTTGCCTTCATCGTATACTTGTAGGCAGCCTCCGCATCCTCGGCAATCACCTTGCAGGGTTCTGCAACGCCGGGAGTGTAAGCGATGGCCAGATCTTCGCGGGATTTTACGGGGGTCTTGGAGACGGTTTCCAGTTTTCCGTTCCATTTTTCGTGCATCATGAGCGCTTTTTCACTTGTTGTCATAGCAATACCTCTTTTCCATCTTTCCAACGTAATGTAATAACAAATTTGATTTCATAATATATTACTTGGAAAAGCTTCGCAAGTCCTTTTTCCTTTCTTTTCTTGCTTGCAACTGTTTCGATTATGGAGTATGCTGATAAGGCGCGGAGTATTTTGGACGCCGTATGGAACCCTTTGTTTGGTCATATATGGAATCGTTATGAAGAAAAAATTAAAACGAATCGGGAAAATTTTTTTGTGTTTATTATCGGCAGTGTTTGCGGTAGTGGTGGTCTATGTGCTCTATCTGTTTCTTTCGTACCACAGAATAGCAGATGCGCAGGAGCTTACCGTCCGTGCGCCGGAAGATGCTTCGGCCCCTTTGATAGCAGCGGGAGAGGTCTGCTCCGCAATGACTTATAATGTAGGATTTGGTGCGTATACTCCGGAGTACAGTTTCTTCATGGACGGCGGAAAGTACTCCTGGGCGTTCAGCAGGGAAAGTGTTGAGAATACCATAACCGGTGCGGCACAGCTCACCAAACAATACGATCCGGATCTGATGCTTTTTCAGGAAGTGGATCTGGATGCCACGCGCAGCTATCATGTGGATCAATATGAGCTGATCAATCAGTCATATGAGGGGTTTTACTCAGTATTTGCAGTGAATTATGACTCTGCTTTTTTGTTCTATCCCTTCCATCAACCCCACGGGAAAAACAAGTCCGGACTGGCAATGTACAGTCGATATCCCGTTTCAACGGCACTCAGGCGCAGTCTGCCTGTGTCGGATTCCCTCAGCAAGATTCTGGATTTAGACCGTTGCTATAGCATTTCGAGGATACCGGTGTCAAACGGAAAAGAGTTGGTGCTGATCAATATTCACATGTCCGCTTACGGCAACGGTGACGAGGTCCGCGAGGGGCAGATCTCCACATTGCTTGCGGATATGGAAAAGGAGTACGCGGCGGGCAATTATGTAATCTGCGGCGGAGATTTTAACCACGACCTGAAGGCAGAAGAGAGCGCGGAGGAAGTAGCGTCCTGGGCCTATCCGTTCCCGAGGCAGCGGCTGGGTGAGTCCTTTCGGTTTTGCATGGACACCCTCCCCGAAGAGGAGAAGGACGCGCTGTGGAACAGCTCCCGCAATGCGGATATACCCTACGTTGAAGGTGTGACGTATACATTGACACTGGACGGCTTCATTGTTTCCGATAATGTGGAATGTGTTCGGTACGAGAATGTGAAGACGGGATATCGGTATGCCGACCATGAGCCGGTGTATATGGAGTTTATTCTGAAAGAGTGATACAAACCCGTTTCGTACGTCTTTGTTGTTTTGGGGCTTTACGTTTTCTGCGTTTTGTACTATAATAACTCCAGTAAATGGTTTTATGCCCCAAAAGGCATGTCAGAAGCATATCTTTGCTTGTACAAGCAATATACCCACGATTAATTTAGACACATGGATTATTTTGTACGGACAGAAGTCATCTGTTGTTCATAAGGAGGATTTTATGAGAGAGAAATACGAATCTCTGGCGCTTGCTCAGTTGAAGGAACTGGCGAAATTTCGAGGCATTAAGGGCACTTCCACAATGAAGAAGTCGGAGGTGGTAGAGGCAATGTTGGCGGAGGATGAGCGTCTGAAAAAACAGGAGAGCGCGACACCCTCCTTCTCGGAGGAGCAGGCCAAAAAGGAACCTGCCCGTGTGGAGGCTTCCGAAAGACGTCCTTATTCCGGCGATCCGTCCCACAGGAGTCAGACGCAGGGCAGAGGGGATCGACCCGCGCAGCCCCGTGGGGACAGACCCATGAGTGCTTCCCGTGACAATGGGATGCGGGAGAATACAACCAGAGAAAGCAACGTGGGAAGCGGGATGTCCAGAGAGAACACAACGGGCACCGGTACCTCCAGAGAGAACGGGACGGCACGCCCGGAGGGGGCAGCCCAGGATTCTGCTCGTGTGTCTGCGCGCTCATCCCAGGAAGTGTATGATGAGAAGACCTATCCCAAGGAGCTTGACAGCGGCGAGGCGGCAAGCGGAATTCTGGAAGTCATGCCGGACGGTTACGGGTTCATTCGCTGTGAGAATTATCTTCCCGGCGAGAATGATGTCTATGTGGCTCCCAGCCAGATCCGGCGATTCGGATTAAAGACCGGTGATGTCCTGGTGGGCAATAAGCGCGTGAAAACCCAGCAGGAGAAGTTCAGTGCACTGTTGTACATCAAGACGATCAACGGTTACACGGTGGAGGAGTCTGCCAAGCGCATGGATTTTGGCGACATGACGCCGATTTTCCCCAATGAGCGCATCCGCCTGGAGACGCCCGGCTGCAGTCTGGCCATGCGCGCAATGGATCTGATCAGTCCTGTCGGCAGGGGCCAGAGAGGTATGATCGTATCTCCCCCCAAGGCCGGTAAGACAACTCTTTTAAAAGAAGTGGCGAAGTCCATGCTCCGTGCAAATCCCAAGACCCACATGCTGATTCTGTTGATTGATGAGCGTCCCGAGGAGGTTACGGATATCAAGGAGGCGATTGTGGGTGAGAATGTGGAAGTGATCTATTCCACCTTTGATGAATTGCCGGAACACCACAAGCGTGTTTCCGAAATGGTTATTGAGAGAGCAAAGCGCCTTGTGGAACATCGAAATGATGTGGTGATTCTGTTGGACAGCATTACACGCCTCACCAGAGCCTACAATCTGGTAGTTCCCCCCAGCGGACGTACTCTCTCCGGTGGCCTTGACCCTGCGGCACTGCATATGCCGAAGCGCTTTTTCGGTGCAGCCCGCAATATGCGTGAGGGCGGAAGCCTCACAATTCTTGCAACCGCACTGGTGGATACCGGAAGTAAGATGGATGATGTGGTCTATGAGGAATTTAAGGGAACCGGCAACATGGAGATGATTCTGGACAGAAAACTCTCCGAGAAGCGAATTTTCCCGGCCATCGATCTTGCGAGATCCAGCACCCGGAATGAGAATCTGCTCTTAAATGCGGAGGAGCTGGAGGCCATCAATATTATGCGCAGGGCGTTAAACGGTTTGAAGCCGGATGAAGCTACCGACCGGATCCTGGATATGTTCTCCAAGACAAGAAACAACGCGGAATTCATTAATCTCGTAAAAAAGAATAAATTTATCTAAAATACCACTTGCGTAAGCAGAATGCTTGTGCTACAATAATACCGCTGTCTGTGGTTCCATAGGCAGTGCGGATGAGAACAAGAATTTAACATATGAATATAGAGAGGTGAAATCAATGAAAGAAGGAATCCATCCCGCTTATTATCAGGCGACTGTTACCTGCAACTGCGGCAACACATTCGTAACCGGATCCACCAAGCCTGAGATCCATGTCGAGGTTTGCTCCAAATGTCATTCGTTCTACACCGGTCAGCAGAAGACCGCAAGAGCTGACGGACGTATTGATAAGTTCAACAAGAAGTACGGCGTTAGATAAGAGTTGCGAGCGAAAGGTTGAGGTATTTGCTATCTCAACCTTTTTTGCATGAATGGAGATTATATGGCCAGAAAGAAATGCACGCGTTATTCCGGAATCGGCGGTCAGGCCGTTCTGGAAGGCGTTATGATGAAGAATCAGGAAAAATATGCGGTTGCCGTGCGCAAGCCCAATGGTGAGATCGAAGTGGATGTGGAGCACTACCATGGTGTTCTGCATGGACAGAAATGGAAAAACCTTCCCTTTGTGAGAGGCGTGTTCAATTTTGTCGAGTCTTTGATTCTGGGAATGCGGATTTTGAATTATTCCGCCTCCTTTTATGAGGAAGAGGAACCGCAGGACGCAAAATCCGACAAGGATTCTGACAAGAGCAAGGGTGGCAGAGGGGAAACGCTGGTCACTACGCTTGTGACGGTAATTTCGGTGGTTCTCGCAGTGGGGATTTTTATCGTGCTGCCTTACTTTATCACGGCTCATTTTGAGTATTACATTCGGAACCGGTCTCTGATGGCTGTTGTGGAAGGTCTGATTCGAATTGCCATCTTTCTACTCTACGTGACGGCAATCAGCCTGATGAAGGATATCCGGAGATTGTATCAATACCACGGGGCGGAGCATAAATGTATCAACTGCATCGAGAAGGGAAGACCGCTTACGGTCCACAACGTTATGCGAAGTTCAAGGCTGCACAAGCGCTGCGGTACCAGTTTTATCTTCTTTGTCCTTTTTGTGAGTATCATTCTGTTCTTTTTTATCCGGGTGGACAGTGTCGTGCAGCGTGTGCTCTGGCGTGTGCTGCTGATGCCCGTTGTGGCGGGAATCTCTTATGAGTTCATCCGTCTTGCCGGTAGAACGGATAATTTCTTTGTGAATATCCTCTCGGCTCCCGGCATGCTGATCCAGCGTCTTACGACGAAGGAGCCGGATGAGAGCATGGTGGAGGTTGCCATCGCGTCCGTGGAGGCAGTCTTCGACTGGAAAAAGTATCTCTTCGATACCTTCGGTTATGAGGTGGATGACGCCTGGATGGACGAGGAGGCTGCCATGGAAGCGGGATATGACGGAGATGTCTACGATGATGACGATGTCTTCGGTGATACCGACGATGTCTTCGTTGATGCCGACGATGCCGGCGATGCGTACGACGATGATGCGTATGACGATGATGCATGTGATGGTGCAGATGACGAAGCCGTCGACGAGCAGTATTACGAGGAACCCGCCGGGGAAGAGTATCATGAGGAAGAAGATACATGACATACCGCGAATGTTATGAGACAGGGCGCAGTATTCTGAAGGTAGCGGGTGTTTCGGAAGCGGATCTGGACGCGAGACTTCTTTTGGAGTACATCTGCGGAACGGATCGCAATGAGCTGTTGGTTCACGGCGAACGCAGGGTGAGCGAAGAGCAGGAATATCGCTATCGTGATATCATAAAGAAGCGCGCGAAGCGCATTCCCCTACAGTATCTGACCGGATATCAGGAGTTTATGGGACTTGATTTTCTGGTGAATGAGTCCGTCTTAATCCCCAGACAGGATACAGAAATTCTGGTGGAAGAGGTGCTGAAGAATCTTCGGGACGGCTTCTCCATTCTGGATATGTGTACCGGGTCCGGCTGCATTTTACTAAGCCTCTTACGCTACTCCAACGACTGCACGGGGGTGGGGGTTGACCTTTCCGGGGAGGCGCTGGAGGTGGCTGCTCAAAACGCCGAAAGGCTGGGGATCGAAGCACAATGGCTTAACAGCGATCTGTTTGATCAGGTTTGCGGAAGCTTTGAGATCATCGTCTCCAATCCGCCGTATATCCGAACGGACGTGATTGCCGGGTTGGAGCCGGAGGTGCGGGATCATGAGCCTTTATCGGCACTGGACGGAGCTTCGGACGGGCTTTCCTTTTACCGCAGGATAACCGCGGACAGCACAGCCTATTTGAAAGGCGGCGGTATGCTCTTCTTTGAGATCGGGTATGATCAGGCAGAAGCGGTGCGACAGTTGATGGAACGGAATGGTTTCCTGGATGTACGGGTGGTAAAAGATTATGCGGGTCTGGACCGCGTTGTATTCGGTACGAAGCCGTGAAAATTCCGGTACCGTGAGAACGAAAAGAACCGGGGCAGAAAGATGCCGAAGCGGAAGATACCGGGGGCGGAAGAACGGAAATCGGATATAGGGATAGAAATGAGGAATGGATATGTTTGATAAATTGGATGACCTTCTGATTCGATTTGAAGAAATCATGGGTGAACTGGGGGAACCCACCGTCACCAACAATCAGGAACGGTTCAGAATGCTCATGAAGGAGCAGAGTGATTTGACTCCCATTGTGGAGGCCTATAAAGAGTATAAAAAGTGCAAACAGGATGTGGAGGACTCCCTGGCAATGCTGGAGGAGGAAAGCGATGAGGATATGCGCGAGATGCTCAAGGAGGAGTTAAATGAGAGCAAAAAGCGCATTGAGGAGCTGGAACAGCATCTGAAGATCCTGCTGCTCCCCAAGGACCCCAACGATGAGAAAAATGTTATCGTCGAGATCCGGGCAGGCGCAGGCGGAGACGAGGCAGCACTTTTTGCTGCAGAAATTTTCCGGATGTATGTACACTATGCGGAGAGCCGTCGCTGGAAGGTGGAGGTGATGAACGCCGATGAAATCGGAATCGGCGGCATGAAGGAAGTACAGTTCATGATCACCGGACAGGGTGCTTATTCCGTTATGAAATACGAGAGCGGTGTTCATCGTGTCCAGCGTGTTCCCGAGACGGAGAGCGGCGGACGCATTCATACCTCCACCATCAGCGTGGCGGTAATGCCTGAGGTGGATGAGGACATTGATATCCAGATTGATGAAAAGGACATTCGCATCGATGTAATGCGTGCTTCCGGTAACGGCGGACAGTGTGTCAATACCACAGACTCTGCAGTTCGCCTGACCCATTATCCTACCGGAATTGTAGTGTACAGTCAGACCGAGAAGTCTCAGATCCAGAACAAGGCGAAGGCATTTGCCCTCTTGAAAGCAAAGCTGTATGATATCGAACAGCAGCAGCGCCATGATGCGGAGGCAGAGATGCGCCGCAGTCAGATCGGCACCGGTGATCGTTCGGAGAAAATCCGTACGTACAATTTCCCCCAGGGGCGTGTCACGGATCATCGTATCGGACTGACGCTCTATAAACTGGACAAGGTGATGAACGGGGATTTGCAGGAGATCCTGGATGCCTGTATTGCAGCCGATCAGGCGGCGAAACTGGCGAAGATGAACGAAGACTAAGGACGAGCTCCCGGAAGGCTGAAAACAGATAAAAACGGAGTTGTCGAGAGGAATCAGATAATGCTTATTGTCGGTGCACATATGTCCGTTGCCAAGGGTTATGCCAATATGGGGAGAGAGACCCTTGCCATGGGCGCCAATACCCTGCAGTTTTTTGCCAGAAATCCCCGCGGTGCCAAGGCGAGAGCCTTTGACGAAGAGGATGTCCTTACGTTTGCGGGAATGTTCGGTGAGGGTGGATTGCAAAAAATTGTGGCACATGCGCCCTACACCATGAATGCCTGTTCTGCTGACCCGCATCTGCGTGAGCTTGCGGCGGAAATGATGGCGGGCGACTTGGTAATCATGGAATATTTGCCCGGCAATTTTTACAATTTCCATCCCGGAAGCCATGTGGGGCAGGGTGTGGAGACTGCCATCTGCCAGATCGCAGAGACACTAAACAAGGTGCTTTACCCGGAAATGAAAACGATGGTGCTGTTGGAGACCATGGCGGGGAAAGGTACCGAGGTGGGCAGAACCTTTGAGGAATTACGGGCGATTATCGACAAAGTGGAGTGCAGGGACAAGCTTGGAATCTGTATGGATTCCTGCCATATGTGGGATGCGGGCTATGACATTGCGGGGCATCTGGATGAAACCCTGCAGGAGTTTGATGCCATAATCGGGCTGGACAAGCTGAAGGCATTTCATCTTAACGACAGCTTAAACGAACGCGGAAGTCACAAGGATCGGCATGCTTTGCTGGGCGAGGGAAAGATTGGTATGACAGCCATAAAGGCGATGCTCACTCACCCGGCACTTTGCAGACTCCCCTTTCTTCTGGAGACGCCAACCGATAATGCGGGGCATGCGGAGGAGATTGCGAGACTGAAGGCTGCCGTAGCAGCAAAATAAGAGTAATGGAACTGTTTGGCAACAGACGGTTCCTTTTTTGTATTCGGGGCCGTAGAAGGAGGAATGTATATGGCACAGATCCGGGTAAATCAGCTTACATTTTATTATGACGGGAGTCCTGAGAATATCTTTGAAAATGTTTCCTTTTCGATTGATACCAATTGGAGACTTGGATTTATCGGCCGAAACGGAAAGGGCAAAACAACATTTTTAAATTTACTGATGGGAAAATACGCGTATCGGGGCTCCATAGACACCACAGTGACGTTTGACTATTTTCCGTATCCGGTCTCTGAGGCGCAAATGCAGCTGCCGGCAGCAGAGTTTATGGAAGAACTGAAAGGCGGATGTGAATCCTGGCGGGTGATCTGTGAACTGACAGGATTGGGGGAGGATGCCGGGGTTCTCTACAGACCGTTTCAGACCTTAAGCCCCGGAGAGCGTACAAAAGTATTGCTGGCTATTTTATTTTCGGAGGAGAATGATTTTCTGTTGATCGATGAGCCGACCAACCATCTGGACCGGGAAGCCAGAGAAAGCGTCAAGCAGTATCTTGCAACCAAGAGGGGATTTTTGCTGGTATCCCATGACAGAGATCTGCTGGATGCCTGTACGGATCATTGTCTTGTCTTGAATCGGAGCGGTATTGAAGTGCAAAATGGTAATTTTACCACCTGGTGGGAGGAGAAGGAGCGCAGGGACCGGTTTGCTTTGGCAGAAAACGAAAAACATCAGAAGGAAATTGTAAAGCTTAAGCGGGCGGCAACCCGCACCTCGGAGTGGGCGGACCGCAATGAGCGAACCAAAATCGGATTTGATCCCATCAAGGAGCATGATCGATTTCTGGATACGAGGTGTTACATCGGAGCCAAAACAAAAAAGATGCAGAGTCGGGTGAAGCAGATGGAGAAGCGGATCAACCGGGAGATTGAAGAAAGGGAAGGGCTTTTGCAGGATTTGGAAAGGCCGGTCGATTTAAAACTGGTGTCGCTTACGCATCACAAGGATCCGCTCGTCCACATGAAGGAGTACCGTGTGAGATACGAAGATGCGCAAGTATGGGTAATCAGGAATCTGACACTTGCAATCCACAAGAACGAGCGGATCGCCCTATCGGGCAGAAACGGCTGCGGAAAGTCGACATTGCTTCAGATGATCTTACAGAAGAGCGGTTATCCGGGCATCTCCATGCCTGTCGTTGAAGAAGGGATCTGCGAGACGGCATCGGGACTTGTCATCTCCTACGTCGGACAGGATGCAACCGGCTTAAAAGGGGATATAGCAACCTTTTGCAGGGAACATGATCTGGACCTCGGACTGTTTTGTGCAATTCTGAGACAACTGGATTTTGACAGGGGACAGTTTTTGGAGAATATGGAGGATTATTCGGAGGGACAGAAAAAGAAAATACTGTTGGCGGCAAGTCTGCTGACACCGGCACACCTTTACATCTGGGATGAACCGCTCAACTATATTGATGTTTTCTCGCGAATGCAGCTTGAAAAGTTGCTGCAGGAATACCAACCCACGCTTCTTTTTGTAGAGCATGATGTAAGATTTCGTGAAACGATTGCCACACGGACAATTGAGCTGGAATAAGTGGTGCGATGCAAAAAAAACAGTGATTCTGGTTGACATTTGCCTACGATTTGGTTTATAAATAAGCCTGTTCCATAGGAATGACAAATCGGGCCTACAATTTTGCTTGACTGGTAGGCCCGCTCCACGAAGATTGCAGATCAGGCCTACAATTTGGCTTGGTAAGTAGGCCTGTTCTGTAGAAATTCCAAATCAGGCTTAAAACGAAGCTTGGTAAGTAGGCCTGTTCTGTAGAAATCTCAAATCAGGCTTAAACCGGAGCCTGAAAAGTAGGCCTGTTCTGTAGAAATTCCAAATCAGGCCTAAACCGGAGCTTGAAAAGTAAGCCTGTTTTACAGAAATCCTAAATCAGGCTTAAGCAGAGATCGATATGTAAGACCATACGTAACAAATGGACGGAAAGACGGGGGACGGAAAGATGAAACAATTGGAAGAAGCGGAATACGTAAAAATCGTTTTGGCAAAAGAAGGCGATCTGGATCGGATTCTGGAGATTTACGCCGCGGCAAAGGCTTTTATGCGAAAGAGCGGCAATCCCAATCAATGGAACGGCTCATACCCGGAGAGAGAACTGCTTGCGCAGGATATTCGTAAGAAACAATTATACGTTATGAGAGATAACGGTCATCTGTGCGGTGTTTTTGCCTATATTACCGGGGAGGATCCCACCTATTCCTACATTGAGAACGGCGCGTGGTTAAACAACGAACCCTACGGGACAATTCATCGCATTGCAGGCGACGGAACCGTGAAGGGGCTGCTTGCCCGGGCGGCAGCCTTTTGTGCGGAGAAGAATCCCAATATCCGGGTAGATACCCACAAGGATAATAAGCCTATGCAGCATGCGCTGGAAAAGAATGGATTTCATTATTGCGGAATCATTTATCTTGCAAACGGAGATCCGCGGCTTGCTTTCCAGCGTTATTTATGACAATATTGCCGCACCTCGGAAGCAACGTATGCCGGCACCCCGGAAGGAGCATGCGAAGCGCCTGACCCGGAAGATCGGTAAAGAGTTCGATCCGGCCACGGCGCAAAGTTGCACAATGCGGATGGGGAGGCATATGCGCAATATTCACAAAAATCGCTCTCCTTATGAAAATTGACTGACATTTCCGGGTTTAATCTGCTAAAATCAGGATATAACTTTTGTAGATAGTCACTGGAAACGGCAGCTTTTGTGTCTGCCAGAAGTCAAGAGAAAGGGAGAGTTCTGTGTTTGGAAAAGGTGAGTATGTTGTTTGCGGGAACAAAGGAGTCTGCATGGTGGAAGATATTACCAGGCTGAATATCTCCGGCGCGGACAAGGAACGTGACTACTATATTTTGAAACCGGTCTATCTGACGGGCAGTACCGTGTATGTGCCTGTGGATTCTTCAAAGGAGTCCATGCGCCGGGTACTCAGCCGTGAGGAGGCCGGACGGCTGATCGAAGGAATTGCGGATATTCCGATTATCACAATCACCAATGAAAAACGGCTGGAACAGGAATATCGCGGCTGTATGAAAACCAATGCGTGTGAGGAATGGGTTCGAATCATCAAGACCATCTATCGTCGTAAGCAGAAGCGTCTGGAGATGGGACGTAAGGAGACCGCGGTGGATGCCAAATATTTCCGCATTGCGGAGGATAATCTGTACGGTGAACTGGCGATTGCACTGGATATGCCCAAGAATGCTGTGGAGGCATATATCACGGAAACGATGGAAAAGTAAATCGATGGAAAAGTGAATTTTCCACTTTACATTTCGGCAAAAAAGGAATATGATAAACAATCATAAGAAAAAGCGTTGATGAGACCAGTAGAGTGTGGAGAAGTTTCAGAGAGAGTCGTCCTTCTTTTCGGAAGGTGCTGCGAACGACTTGACGGACACATACTTGAAGACCAGCTCGGAGCGGCTGATAACCAAACAGCCCGGAAGTCCCCGTTACGGACAAATGAAGTGGCCGAATAAAACGGTTGGAAGTGTTACAGCAACCGACAGTACTTTCAATTCGGCAACAAGGGTGGAACCGCGTAGATACGTCCCTTGCAATAGAAATATTGCAGGGGACTTTTTCATTGCAGAAAGAATCTCCTGCAGCAAAGAAAGGAAGGTTTTTTATGAAAATCACATTGAAGGACGGCTCCGTAAAAGAGTATTGCGAAGCAAAGAGCGTTTATGACATCGCCCTGGACATCAGTGAGGGCCTGGCCCGCGTGGCATGCTGTGCAAAGGTGGACGGCAAGGTTGTGGATCTGCGCACGGTGGTAGACTGGGATTGTGAGCTTGCAATCTGTACCCCTGCCGACAAGGAAGGTCTGGCTACCATTCGTCATACCGCCTCCCACGTTCTGGCAGAAGCGGTTAAGCGTCTGTTCCCCGATGCGAAGGTGACCATCGGCCCCAGCATTGATACCGGTTTTTACTATGACTTTGACCACGCTCCCTTCTCCAGAGAGGATCTGGATGCATTGGAAGCAGAGATGAAAAAAATTATTAAGGCAGGTGCGCCGATCAAGCGATTTACCATGCCCAGAGAAGAAGCGATTCAGTTCATGGAAGAAAAAGGGGAGCCCTACAAGGTAGAACTGATCCGTGATCTTCCCGAAGATGCGGAGATCTCCTTCTATGATCAGGGAGGCTTTGTGGATTTGTGTGCAGGACCGCATCTGATGAGCGTTAAGGGAATCAAGGCATTTAAACTCATTTCTTCCTCCGGCGCATATTGGAGAGGAGATTCCAATAAGGCAATGCTGCAGCGCATCTATGGTACTGCCTTCAACAAGAAGGAAGAGCTGGAGGAGTATCTGGCATTTCTCGACAGCATCAAGACCCGCGATCACAACAAGCTGGGTCGTGAGATGGAGCTGTTCACCACCGTTGATGTGATCGGTCAGGGACTTCCGCTGCTCATGCCCAAGGGAGCCAAGATCATCCAGACCATGCAGAGATGGATTGAGGATCTGGAGGACAACGAGTGGGGATATATGCGGACCAAGACACCCCTTATGGCAAAGAGCGATCT
The DNA here is from genome assembly GCA_945833775.1 of uncultured Lachnospiraceae bacterium. GTDB lineage: Bacteria > Bacillota > Clostridia > Lachnospirales > Lachnospiraceae > Acetatifactor. Next base: position 5,813 of record CAMAGI010000008.1, on the reverse strand, counting down.
GTATAAGCTCTCCGGTCACTGGGATCATTATCTTGACGGTATGTTCGTTCTGGGCGATCCCGACAGCAGCGAGGCAATGGCACTTCGTCCCATGACCTGCCCGTTCCAATATTTTGTATACAAGGCAACCCAGCATTCCTATCGCGACCTGCCCTGCCGTTACAGCGAGACCTCCACATTGTTCCGCAATGAGGATTCCGGTGAGATGCATGGTCTGACCCGTGTGCGCCAGTTCACGATCTCCGAGGGACATCTGATCGTTCGTCCCGACCAGATGGTGGAGGAGTTCAAAAACTGCCTTGCCCTGGCCAAATATGTGCTCACGGTTCTGGGTGTCGAGGAGGACGTAACGTATCATCTTTCCAAGTGGGATCCCTCCAACCGCGAGAAGTACATCGGAGAGCCCGAGGTGTGGGAGGAGACCGAGGGAAACATTCGCAGGATTCTGACCGAACTGAACATCGAGTTCACGGAGGATGTGGGAGAAGCTGCTTTTTACGGTCCCAAGGTTGACATCAATACCAAGAATGTGTACGGCAAGGAAGATACCATGATTACCATTCAGTGGGATGCGCTTCTGGCTGCACAGTATGATATGTACTATATCGACCAGAACGGTGATAAGGTTCGTCCTTACATCATTCACAGAACCTCCATGGGGTGCTACGAGAGAACCCTTGCATGGCTGATCGAGAAGTACGAGGGCAAATTCCCCACCTGGCTGTGCCCCGAGCAGGTACGCATCCTGCCCATCTCCGAGAAGTTTTCGGATTATGCCGCCGAGGTTGAGAAAGAGTTGAAGAAGAACGGTATCCTTGTGACCACCGATTCCCGCTCCGAGAAGATTGGCTTTAAGATCCGTGAGGCAAGAAATGCGAGAGTTCCGTACATGATCGTAGTAGGGCAAAAGGAGGCGGAGGAAGGCCTTGTATCCGTGCGCAGCCGTTTTGCGGGAGATGAAGGCACAAAGCCCCTCAAGGAGTTCATCGAACAGATCAGCGAGGAGATTCGCACCAAGGAAATCCGTAAGGTAATCGTGGAAGAGTCCAAATAATTTTTCATGAATAAAAAATCTGCATTGATGACATACTATTCATGCGGCGTCCCAAAAGGATGACCCGGCATTTTGTATAGTGCCGGATCAACTTTTGAGAGCAAAAGCCGTAGAAGGAGGTCAGATATGGCAGAATTAAGATGTAGTGTGGAGAATTGTACCTACAATGAGGAGCATTACTGCTCCAAGGGAGACATCATGGTGGGCGGCAAGCATGCCTGTGACTGCTGTGACACCTGTTGCGAGAGCTTTTCTCAGAGGGGGGATCACGATGCATTTACCAGTGCGATCAACCATCCCAGCAGTACGATCAGCATTGATTGCGAAGCGGTGAAGTGTCGCTACAACAGCAACTACAAATGTACGGCGCAGCGCGTGGACATTCAGGGCTGCGGAGCCTGCGACTGCAAAGGTACGGAGTGCGCCACATTTACAGAGCGTTAAGAGGAGTGGTAAAGCCTGCCGGACTTCGACAGGCTTTTCTTGTGAAATGAAAATGCTGATATTCTTTGATATAGACGGAACGCTGATTGACGAAAATACACATACCATCCCGGAGAGTGCCGTGCGTGCGATAAAAAGAGCGCGGGAAAACGGACATCGGTGTGTGATCAATACCGGAAGAAGCAGAAAACTGGTACGGAAGGAAATGTTCCCGGGCATGGAGTTTGACGGGTTCGTAATGGGCTGCGGAACGATGATTGTGTACGGGGGAAAGGTTCTTCTCCATAAGACCTTTACAAAGGAGGAAGCACACCGCATTCTGGACGGGCTCTACCGGTATCGGATCGATGCGGTTTTAGAAGGCGGGACGGACAATTTCAGAGACTGCGACGAGCGTATTTTTACGGATGTCTTTCGCAATTTCATCCATCGTTTCGATGCACTGGATTATCGCAGCTATGAAGAGGCTCCCGGTCGGTTTGACAAATTTTACTGCTACGCGCAGACGGGGGAAAATATGAGTTGTTTTCTGCGGGAATACGCCGATCTTTTGGATTGTGTGGACCGCGGAGAGGGCTTTTATGAGATGACTCCGAAGGGTTTTTCCAAAGCCGGTTCCATGAAGCTTCTGGCTGAGCAGATCGGCGATCCGAACCTCCGCATTGCAGCCATCGGAGACAGCACGAACGATATTGCAATGCTGAGAGCGGCAGACATCGGTATTGCCATGGGCAACGCCACAGCCGAGGTAAAGGCAGCGGCGGACTATGTGACGGCCACGGTGGAGGAGGACGGGATTGAAAGGGCTTTAAAATGGCTGAAGGTGATATGATAGAAAAAGTTGTTGACACATTGCTTGTGATGTGTTAGTATTCACAAGTGTGTGATGAGTCACATACATACAACCAAGCAGAGTATCCACTCTCACCTTACGGCAATCGGGCTTGTAAGTGTTCATATTTTTGCGGGGGAAGCTGTGTTGACACGGCTGTTTCATGCGGGAATCTGAGTGGATGGCAATGCTGTCCATTTTTTTATGCCTAGGGAGGGTAAAGCAATTAGCGACTTAATGATTAACGAGCAGATCAGAGACAAGGAAGTACGTCTGATCGGGGAAAACGGTGAAATGTTGGGAGTTATGTCTTCCAGAGAAGCACAGAGATTGGCAGATGAGGCCGGACTTGATCTTGTAAAGATTGCACCGACAGCAACGCCGCCCGTTTGCAAGATTGTTGATTATGGTAAATACAAGTATGAGCAGCTGCGCAAGGAGAAGGAAGCGCGCAAGAAGCAGAAGGTCATCGAGATTAAAGAGATTCGTCTTTCTCCCAACATCGATACCAACGACCTGAACACAAAAGTCAACGCGGCCAGAAAGTTTCTTTCCAAGGGAGACAGGGTGAAGATAACACTCCGTTTCCGCGGACGTGAGATGGCCCATATGAATAACAGCAAGCATATCCTTGATGATATCGCTGAGAGTCTGTCAGACATTGCAGTTGTTGAGAAGGCACCCAAGGTGGAAGGCCGCAGCATGACGATGTTTCTGGCTGAGAAGAAATAGGATGCAGGCACCGGGAGAGTGAGAGATCATTGCCCATGTGCATCACTGCCGTGACTGGTTTCGCGGCGAAATAGATTTTATGAATACTAGGAGGAAACAGATATGCCCAAAATGAAGACAAGCAGAGCAGCTGCTAAGCGTTTTAAAGTAACCGGTACCGGTAAACTGAAGAGAAACAAGGCTTACAAGCGCCACATCCTGACCAAGAAGACTACGAAGAACAAGCGTAATCTGAGAAAGCCCGCAATCACGGATGCAACAAATGTAAAGAACATGAAGAAGATTTTACCCTATTTATAAGTCAGGATCGAGGAGGAAATAAGAAATGGCAAGAATTAAAGGTGGCTTGAATGCCAAGAAGAAGCATAATCGAGTATTAAAGCTTGCAAAGGGCTACAGAGGAGCAAGAAGCAATCAGTACAGAGTGGCAAAGCAGTCCGTAATGAGAGCACTTACCAGCTCCTACGCAGGCAGAAAAGAGAGAAAGCGTCAGTTCAGACAGCTGTGGATCGCACGTATCAATGCGGCAGCAAGATTAAACGGTCTTTCCTACAGCAAGTTCATGTACGGCCTGAAGCTTGCAGGTGTTGACATGAACAGAAAGATGCTGGCTGAGATGGCAGTCAACGATGCGGAAGGGTTCAAGACCCTCGCCGAGCTCGCAAAGAGCAAGATTGCTTAAGTCGTAAAACGGTATTGGACATAATTCGCACCCGGCAGTGCAAACTGCTGGGTGTTTGTACATTTCAACGGCTGATTTGTCGAAAAGAGAGAGCGGAGGAGATGACCATGATGAATCCTGCTTCCATGATGAAGCTTCTGAATCTCAAAAATAAATTTGAAAGCAATCATCCCAAGTTTGTCGCATTTATCAATGCGGTATTCCTGCACGGTGGTTTGCCCGAGGGAACGGTGATCGAGATGCGTGTCATCCGACCCGGTGAAGAACCTATCGAAGCCAACATGAAGGTTCTTGCATCCGATCTGGAACTTGTGGAGGAGCTTAAGAATCTCGCCATGTAGAGAGGAAAGCGATGAAAAACACAACACTTTGCTATATTGAAAAAGACGGGAAATACCTGATGCTTTTGCGCAACAAGAAGGCGGTTGATGAAAACAGCGGAAAGTGGATCGGCGTGGGAGGCAAGTTTGAAGAGGGGGAGAGCCCTGAGGATTGTCTGCTTCGCGAAGTCTTCGAGGAGACCGGATTAACGCTCACCGAGTACCGTTTCCGGGGAATTGTCACTTTTGTCTCCGATGAATGGGGAACAGAATATATGCATCTGTTTACAGCTACCGGCTTTACGGGAGAGGTGTGTGCGTGTGACGAAGGTCAGCTTTGCTGGATTGCCAGGGAGGATGTGCTGTCCTTAAACATCTGGGAGGGGGACCGGATATTCCTGAAAATGCTGCTTGAGGATCGACCGTTCTTTTCCATAAAACTGTGTTATGAGGGGGAGAAGCTGGTTTCGGTGGATGTGCATCCGATGTAAAGTTGTGTGTCGTGAATAGAAACTCTTGATTTTGGAAATAAATGTGATATAATTCTTTTAGTGCAGGATTAGTACATCGGTAGTATATCAGCTTCCCAAGCTGAGGAGGCGGGTTCGATTCCCGTATCCTGCTTGAGATTGAGATCTTTCAATCTGCATAAATTGTATTGGTATTCCTCGATAGCTCAATGGTAGAGCACTCGGCTGTTAACCGAGTTGTTGTAGGTTCGAGCCCTACTCGGGGAGCTGTGAGAGGAAGTCGATGACTTCCTCTTTTCCTTTGCAGGAAGAGGTACGGCTGCCTTGCGGCGCGTATCATGAAAAGACCCCGATCGGGGAAGCGTTTGGAGGACGAAAATGGGTGTTTTGTCAGGTTTGAAGCCCGAAAGGGTATTTTACTATTTTGAGGAGATGGCCGGAATTCCCCATGGCTCCGGTAATTTGGAGCAGGTCAGCAACTGGCTGGTGGAGTTTGCAAAGGCACATTCTCTTGCGTACATTCAGGATGATTGGAAGAATGTGATCCTGATAAAGGAGGCGTCCGAGGGGTATGAAGACGAGCCTGCCGTGATCCTGCAGGGACATATGGATATGGTAGCGGTCAAGAAACCGGACTGCGACATGGATCTGGAGAAGGAAGGGCTTCGCCTGGCAGTGGACGGGGATTTCGTCTATGCGCAGGGTACCAGTCTGGGCGGTGACGACGGTATCGCGGTTGCCTATGCGCTGGCAATTTTGGAGGACGACTCCCTGAAGCATCCGCGCCTGGAGGTTGTTATTACCGTGGATGAAGAGGTGGGAATGGACGGAGCCAGAGGGATTGATCTTTCTTCTCTGACCGCATCCAGAATGATCAATCTAGACTCCGAGGATGAGGGGATTTTTCTCACCAGCTGTGCGGGCGGTGCACGTTTTCGAGCACATCTTCCGGTGGAAAGTGCACAGACGCAGGGAATTCTGTGTGAGATTACGGTGGATGGTCTGCAGGGAGGGCATTCCGGCGCAGAGATTCATAAGGAGCGCGGCAATTCTAATTGCCTTCTGGCGCGGATTCTTCGTCAGATTGCGGGAAAATTCCCGATCGCTCTTGTGACAATCAAGGGGGGGCTGGCAGACAATGCCATTCCCAGACAATCGACTGCCTCTATTCTCATCCCTGCGGGAAGCGACCTGTTCGATGAGATCGGCAGTGCTGACGTGGGGCAGGACGGATTGAGCGAACTTTTGGAAGAGATTGCGATGGAAATCGGGGATGAGC
>CAMAGI010000007.1 GCA_945833775.1 uncultured Lachnospiraceae bacterium | reverse complement strand
GGCATTACTGTTTTTAGGTTGACTTCTCTCAAAGTCTGTTCTCTGAAATCTCAGAACGGTCAGCTCGAAACTTCGTTTCTTGCTCCCGTTTGATCCTGCAATACTTCGTATTGTACGGGCATTCGTCTCCGTCAGCCTGCGAGCAAGCTCGCTGCTGCCTGATCCTCATCCCCGACAGCACTCCGTGCTGCACGATCTTAATCTGGAATTTTCAGGGTTGCATTGCTGTTTATTTGTCAAGGTTCTGTGTTGCTGTTTTCAGCGGCAACTCTGATATAGTATCATGAGTTTTTGCTGTTGTCAACAGCTTTTGAAAAGATTTCAAAAGTTTTTTCACCCGCTGTTTTCCTACTCCGGCGGGTGAAATTTATTATATGTCTGCGGAATTGATTTGTCAACGTGCGGACAAGAATTTTTCCACAAGAACTGCCAAATAGTTGTTCTGATACAGCCAGGTAAGCATCTCGCTTTCTTCCGTCCAGGCAAGGATCTGCTCTCCCACCATTCCCATATTGAACAACATGATCAAGACATACATCGTCCAGACTATCAGGAGTGCTTCGATGGCACCCACAACAACTCCAAGCACTTTGTCGAGCCAGCTCACAATCGGAAGCTTGCTAATCAGCTTTGCGGGGAAGACAACCACCGAGAAGATATGATGAACAATTCCCAGAACAGCGAGCAGGAGGAATGCAGCAATCACTCCTATCACTTCGCCCTGAAAGTAACTGTGAAGGCCATTGCCGATCAGTGCAACCAAAGCACAAAGGACGATGAGTGACAGAAAGGAAAGGATGGATTTCACCATGCCGCATTTATATCCGTTCATCATCTTAATAACAAAAAATAAAATTACCACAATCGCCAGAATATTAATTGTCATTCGTTTTCTCCTTCTGTAAATTCCTGAACAACTCACTTCAACTGAATCGTATCGATTGATGTGTCTGTCACCAATGCATATCGATAAGAACCGCCTGCCGGAAGCATCAGGTTCGTCGCCTTTCGGAAGGTTCCGTTAAATTTTTCAACTCCGTCATAGGTTCGAATCACGCATTCTGTCTCATTATAGATAACGAAATCCTTTTCCTCAAAGAAGATTTCATTATATTCCATATCGAAATAGTAGCTGTCAATCTTTTCCGCGGACTCGCTGTAGATATCCAATCGATACCGCTTATCTGCCAGCTCCGAGGAAAATACCAGTCCCAGGTAAGAATCCCCGTAGAAGACAGACTGTATTTCCTCCTCAAAGAGGTATTCTTTTTCCACCGTCGGCTTCTGTGAACCTTTGTATATCATCAGCCTGCTGTCACCGACTGCAAAGGCTGTGTCATCGTTCATGAAATGTACCGCGGGAACCAGCAGATCCGGGTAGGAGAACACACCCACGAGATAATCACTGTAGTTTGATCCTACCAGCCCGAAATTGTAAAAGACCACATTTGTTTTCAGCATTCCGGAATCCAAATACACATATGCCACTGCGAGCAGTTCACCGTTGGGCGACAGGCTTACCGCTCCGGGATAGCCGCTGTCGTCCATATGGGTCATTCCCTCGTACACGCCGTCCGAGGTATAGGTATAGATCCAGGTCACATCGGTATCAGCAAGCACCGCTGTCACCGTGCCGTCGGCTGCCACCGCCAGATCGCGAATGGGCATTGCCGTATCAATCTCATCTTTCAGTGCGGATGAATCTGCTATATAGATATTTCTGCCGTTATAGTTGCCGATTGCGGCTACGTTTCCGCACACCACCAACTGAACATCCTGAATCTCATAGGTCTGATTCCAGATGATCTCACCCTTTGTGTTTGTACAATGGGCACCGTCTTTGCTGTAGGTCAGGATGGCATTCTGCAAACGAACATCCTTGGCACCGGCTGCCTTTTCCCGGGACACTGTACTTACAATATCATAATCCGTGTACACATGGTTCTTGTACTGAACCATCAAAAGTGCCACAACGGCGGCTGCGACAATCACCACCAATGCGATTCGATAAAAAAAGGTGAGTCTGTGCCGTCGTATTTTGCTGCGATAATCGCTCTGTCCCTTTTCGCGCTTTTCCTTTTCCTTCAGATAGCTTCTGATATCCGCCATTTGTCTCCTCGTATGTCTCTCGTGATTACAGGATGGAAAACCGGTAAATCCTCTCTTTTCCATCTCAGAAAAACATTATAGCACAATATTACCGCATAGTAACTAAAATCTTACGGCAAAATAATTTCCTGCCCCACTTTGATATCATCCGGATCCTTGATTCCGTTCATATTACAGATATTCTCCACCATTCCGTCCGTACCGTACTTATTCATACTGATTCCAATCAGTGTATCGCCTTTGCGAATCACATAATATTCCGGGCCGGAAGGCTGGGCAAGCACTTCCTGTTCAGCGGACGAATCGATTGCCTCTGAAGCTGCCTCCTGCGTTGTCTCCGGAACAGTTTCCGTCGTTTCGGGTTCGAAATCTGCCTCTGCGGAGGACTGTTCCGTATTTTGCGGCACGTTTTCTGACGGCTCTGTCGTTTCTTCCGTCACATTTTGTTCGCCGGAATCCGAATTCTCCCGCAGAAGCGCTTCGTTCAAAGTATCCTCTGCAATCAACAGATCCGTATTTTCTTCGTTGATTACTTCCTCAGCGTCCGGAAGGCGCTGGCGGTCCAGCTCGGTCAGCCATTGTTTCGCATTTTCCTGCAGGCTAAACATTCTGTCGGGATCGTTGATAACGGACAGTCCAAGCAAGCACAAAAAACAGAATCCCAGAACAGCCGCATTCCTGGCTCTGGTGAAAGAATTCTTTTCGCGCGCAAAAGAGGTGCGGTACTTCCCGCGGCTCTCCTGCTCCCGCACCAGTTCACTTCTGCGCTCCTCCTGATGCTTTTTCGCCGCTTCATACTTTTCGGTGTCCACCTTCTCCGGCTCCGCGCAATCCTCACGGGTATCCAGCATATATGCCAGCATGCTGTCGTTTTTCTCATAAAACTGTGCATATCCCTCTATGTAACGACAGATTCCCTGCTCGCAAACATGAAATCCTTCAATCATCTCACCGCTCAGAAGACGATATCCCAGAAAATCATATTCCCCAAAATACTTTTTCCGAAGCTTCTCGATCTCCTGCATTCCCGCCTGCGAAATGTGCCGGGCTTCCTTTTGCAGGAAATTCAGCTTACAGGCCCCATACACAAACAGGTAAGAAATTCCATTTTCCTCTTTGCGTACACCATATAAGGCCACTGCAAAATTCTTGTCAGCTGCCGGAAGATTCATCTGTTTTAAATAAGAAACAACATAATCTTCCACATATATTTTACAATGAATGTCCGATTCGCCGATCTGCGTAATGTTCTTAGGTAACTGCATAAAAACACCTCCCTCGCCGTTTTCTTAAATATAGCATTCGCAAGAGAGGTATTTTAGCATTCCTTGTCGTGCCTCTTTGAAAAATGTTCGACACGTTTTGCAGAGATTATCGGAAACGATACACCGTCACAGAATCGTATGCCTTTCCTTCTCCGAAGACACAGGAAGGGAAGTTGTCGTGATGAATGCTGTCCGGATAATACTGGGTCTCCAGGCAAAGTCCGGAGCGCTTGTCATACACGGCTCCTGCTTTTCCGGTCTGTCTGGTGATAAAGTTGCCCGCGTAGAATTGTACGCCGGGAAGTGTCGTTGCCACCTCCATGATTCTGCCGCTTTCGGGTGCTTTTACCGTTGCAAAATACCGAAGCTCCCCATTCCAATCATCAATCACCCAGTTGTGATCGTAACCGCCCGCGAACCGAAGCTGTTCAAAGTCACTGTCAATACGATCCCCCACCGTAGTCATCCGGGTGAAATCCATGGGTGTTCCTGCAACCGGAACAATATCCCCTACCGGAATGGAGCAATCGTCCGCAGGAGTGTACATGGATGCCTTCATGCACAGCTCATGTGACAGAATGGTACCGTTTCCTGCACCATTTAAATTGAAATAGGTATGGTTGGTCAAATTCAAAATCGTGCGTGCATCACTGTCCGCGTGATAATGAAGCTCAAGGCCGTTCTCGTCATTCAGAATATAGGTAATCCGAACCTCCTTATTGCCGGGGAAGCCCATGGTTGCAGGATCCGTAAGGGAAAACTCCACACCGTTCTCCAGAATCTGTGCGTCCCATACTCTCTTGTGATAACCGTACTGTGCATGACTGTGAAGGTTATTGGCATTATCATTTACGGCAACCTGATAGATCACGTCGTCAATTTCGAAGCTGGCACCGCCAATGCGGTTTGCGCTGGGTCCGATCACAGCTCCAAAATAGCTGGGATTGGAAAGATAGGCTTCTGCGCTGTCGAATCCCAACACCACATCCTCCATCTTACCGTCCTTATCCGGCACCCACAGATTCACCAAAACCGCGCCGATATCGGTCACACATGCCTTCATACCATTTTGATTGATAATGGTATATAAGGAAATCTCTCTTCCCTCCGAGGTCTTACCAAATGCACTTTTTTCTACTGCCATTGTTCTTCTCCTTTTCTACATTTCCACCCGGCCTTCCAGAGCACGCAGAAGGGTAACCTCATCTATGTACTCCAGATCACCGCCGACGGGCACTCCGCTTGCAATTCGCGTCACCCGAATCCCGGTGGGTTTGATCAGCTTACTGATATACATTGCGGTCGTTTCGCCTTCCAGACTCGAGTTTGTTGCAATGATCACTTCCTCGACATCCCCCTGAAGCCTCTCAATCAGTTCCTTCAGCTTGATATCTCCGGGCCCGATTCCGAGCATCGGCGAGATCGCCCCGTGCAGTACATGATAGACTCCGTCGTATTTTCCGGTTTTCTCATATGCTGCCAGATCGCGGGTGTTTTCCACCACCATGATCAGTCTGTGATTGCGGCTTTGGTTGCTGCAAACCGGGCAAATCTCCCGATCCGTCAGGGTATAGCACTCTTTACAGTACCGCACATTCGCCTTTGCCTCCATCATCACATTTGCAAGACGGTTGACCTTGTCCTGGGGCATGTTGATCAGATGAAAAGCCAGACGCTGGGCTGATTTGTTGCCGATACCGGGCAAAGCAGCCAACTCTTCAATTAATTTATTGATATGTCCGCTGTACAAGTCCATCAGAAAGGAAGTCCTCCGAGACCACCGGTCATCTTACCCATCAGAGCCGCACTCGCCTCGTCTGCCTGGCGCATAGCCTCATTGACTGCTGCCACAATAGAATCCTGAAGCGTCTCAATGTCCTCGGGATCCACAATGTCCTCCATCAATTTCACGCGCAGCAGCTCTTTCTTGCCATTTACAGCCACCTCTACGGCTCCTCCTCCCACCGATGCCGTAAATTCCCTTGACTCGAGCTCCTTCTGTCCTTCCTCCATCTGTCTCTGCATACGCTGTGCCTGCTTCATCAAATTGCTCATATTTCCGGGCATTGCCCCGCCGGGAAATCCTCCACGCTTCGCCATATTTATTCCTCCTCTTCTTCTATCTCCATGTTGATCACCTTGGAGAGATCCACATAGTTGTCTTCAAATTCTCTTCCGGACTTGACAGTCTGGAATGTGATGGATATTTCCTTGCCGGCATATTCCGACACGATACTCTCCACCTGTTCACGGTGCTCCGGCACTTCAAAGTAGTCGGAGGCAAGCCCGTCCTCGACCACCACCAGCAGGTTATTGTCTCCGCCGAGGCTCAACCGGGCATTCTTCAGATAGACCCGCATGGGGTTGTCTGTACTTCCCACGATTGCCGCCCACTTTCCGACAACCTCTCTTACATCGTCCGGGATTGCCTTCGGCAGTTTCGGCTTCTCTCTGCGCTCCGATGAAGCACTCCTCTGTCCCGGGGTACTTCCTGCTGCCACATAGACCCCATTTTCACGGACATCCTCCAGACCTTCTTCCACCTGCCGCACGCGGTCCAGCACGGATGACATATCCGTCTCCATCTGTGGTTTGCACAATTTAATCAAGGCAATCTCCACGAGAATTCTCTTCTGGGTTGCGTAGCGAATCTGTCCGGAAAGATCGCTGAATACCCGTATATAGCGAATGATCTGCGTCATGTCGGTCAGCTGAGCTTCTTCCTTCAGTCGCGCCAGATTTTCCGTGGACATGTCAATCACATCCTCCAGGTTATCAGAGGATTGTACCAGCATCAGGTTGCGCAGATACCAGGTAAAATCCGTCACAAACTGAGTGAGTTCACGCCCCTGCATGACAATCTCCTCCAGGAGAGAGATGCACCCCGATACATCCTGATTCAGAACATTTCGAAGCAGCCGGCTGAACACAGCGGTATCCACAGCTCCCAACACATCCAGCGCCTTGTCGTAGGTCAGCTCCTCACCGAGATGAAAAGCGATACACTGATCCAAAAGACTGAGCGCATCCCGCATGGATCCGTCGGCAGCCTTCGCAATATAGCGAAGTGCCTTGTCTTCAACCGACACATTCTCCGCCTCCACCAGCTCCTTGAGCCTGGCGGCTATGGTGTCAATGGTGATTCGTTTGAAATCATAGCGCTGACATCTGGACAGGATTGTGATGGGAAGCTTATGAACCTCCGTGGTTGCCAATATAAAAATCACATAGGAGGGCGGCTCCTCCAGGGTCTTAAGCAGTGCATTGAAAGCACCTATGGAAAGCATATGTACCTCGTCAATGATATAAACCTTATACTTTCCCTCCGCAGGTGAATAAGATACCTCATCAACAATCTCACGAATATTATCCACGCCATTGTTGGAAGCCGCGTCGATCTCGATCACGTTCATGCTGGCTCCCGCAGCAATGGCTTTGCAGGTCTCGCATTCGCAGCAGGGACCATTCTCCGTAGGGTTCTCGCAGTTCACCGCTTTGGCAAGAATCTTGGCAATCGTCGTCTTGCCGGTACCGCGGGTTCCCGTAAAAAGATAAGCATGTCCGACCCGCCCTACACGCAGCTGGTTTTTCAGAGTGGTAACAATATGATCCTGGCCCTTCACATCCGCAAAGGTATCCGGACGAAATTTACGATAAAGTGCTGTATATGACATAAATACCTCGTTAATCTCCGAAAGAAATTCCCAGCAGCTTTGCCTCCTGAACAATCGTAGCATCAGGTGAGAGGTATTTCAGTTTGCCTGCAACCTCATCCAGAGGAACGCGTACGATTTCACGATTCTTGTAGCCCACCATGAATCCGTACTGTCCATCCAGGATTAGTTTTCCTGCTTCAGCACCGAGACGGCTTGCAAATACGCGGTCATAGGGGCAGGGACTTCCTCCTCTTTGCGTGTGTCCGGGCACCGTTACGCGCACCTCTCTCCCGGTCTTCTCCTGAATCTTGGCAGCAACCTCGTAGGAGACAGAAGGGTACGGATAATTCTCCATTTTTTTCTTATATTCTTTTTTGGAGAGCTTTGCATCCTCCTTGGAAATTGCACCCTCGGCAACCGCAATAATGGTAAAGCGGCTTCCCTTCCTGTCACGCTCCTCAATCTTCTCGATCACTTTGTCGATATCATAAGGAATCTCAGGAATCAGAATGATGTCGGCGCCGCTGGCCATTCCGGCATTCAGGGTAAGCCATCCCACCTTGTGGCCCATAACCTCCACGATAAACACTCTGCCGTGGGAGGCAGCCGTTGTGTGAATACAGTCGATCGCCTCCGTCGCGATATTCACTGCGCTCTGGAACCCGAAGGTCATGTCGGTTCCCCAGAGGTCATTGTCGATGGTCTTGGGCAGGGTCACCACATTCAGTCCTTCTTCACGCAGCAGGTTAGCCGTCTTGTGCGTCCCGTTTCCTCCGAGGATCACCAGACAATCCAGCTTTAATTTATAATAATTCTGTTTCATTGCCTCCACTTTGTCCAGACCGTTCTCGTCGGGATCCTTAATCGTCTTAAAGGGAGTGCGGGAGGTTCCCAGAATCGTGCCGCCCTTCGTCAGAATTCCGGAGAAATCCCCGCCGGTAAGCATTCTGAAATCACCGTAGATCAAGCCTCTGTATCCATCCAGAAATCCATAAATCTCAACATCCTCTTTGGCGTTGTCGAGGGTCTTAACAACACCTCTCATGGCCGCATTCAAAGCCTGACAGTCTCCCCCGCTGGTCAACATTCCGATTCTTTTCATAGGTTCCTCCATTCCGCCGCTCGCGGCAGCTTATATCCGTTATAGGCATTCCTAAAACATGTCCGCCATAAAATTAAGTATACCCCAAAATAGGAATCCGCACAACTTGAAATGAAAGAAAATATACCCCTGCGGAAATTTTTTAAAATTTTGTCCTCAGGGCTTGCAATCACTTCTTATTTTCGTTAAAATAAACAAGTCTGAAACCATGGAGAGTTGTCCGAGTGGTTTAAGGTGCGGCTCTCGAAAAGCCGTGTGCCCAAAAGGCACCGTGGGTTCGAATCCCATGCTCTCCGTTTCCGATATTTTATTCCATAGAGAAAGCAGCTTCCGGTTTTGAAGCTGCTTTCTCTTTTTTGCAGAATTTATTCCGGATTCCCGTAACGGATCTTCTCCGCGGACAGCCATTTTAGGAGCATATCGTTTTTCCTCCCCCTTATTCATACTGTACCTGAAAGGATGCCAATTCCTCCGGCGTCAGCTCTTCCTCCGGTGCAAACGCATCCGAGTCCATATACCGGTAGATCGCGTCCAGCAGAGCACGTGCCTCCGGATATTCCTGCAAATCCTGCAGCCCCATGGACGAAAGCATCAGTTTACCCGGGCCGAAACGGCACTCCAAAAGCTTTGCCATGGGACGCAAAAATGCATAACTGTCCATTTCCGTCACGATGGTTTTCTTTTTGCCGGGCAGGACAAAGGCTCTTGTGCCCGCCATGGGCCACCACTGCCATTCCGGATACATTTTCGTGGGAAAAGAATCAAAAAGCGGATGGCTGTCATCGATCAGCTGGCCCATGCCCCCTTCCTGTGCCGCAAAGGTTCCCACCGACCAGAAATCCGTGGAAAACTGCGTGCCGATGGAATTCGGCAGTGATTTTTTCTCCGCCCGCGGACAGAAGAAGACCTTTCCGCCTTCCTGCAGAATCCGGATTGCCTTTTCATCCAGGGTCTGCGTCTCATACACGCCCATCGGGCATTTCGGCTGCACCTTAAGATACACCCATACAGGGTATTCGTTTCGGTATTCCGCCAGCGTCAATTCCAGCTGCAGCGCAGAATTGGATTGAATCCTGGCCAACGGAATCCGAATCTCCCCCAATTGCGTCAATCCGCCCGCGGGGCAGACGACGGATTCCAGCCTTCCGGAGGCGAGAGCAGCATCGTTTTCTACCTCCCTCAAGACGTATTCCAAAGTTCCTGCAACGGTCTCTTTTCCGTAATTGGCAAAGAAAAGCCGCGCAGACAGTTCTTCCGTATTTTCATAGGTATAGCGAGGCAGCTTCGCCAGGGGAAGTGCCTCCCGAAAGAATCTTTGAAAGCGCTGCGGCTGTGCAAACGCATAGGGCTTGGAATCCAGATGCGAATTCATCATACCGACCAGTGCAGTTCCCTGCCCCGGAAAGTCCTGAAGCCCCAGGAGCGAAATGCCGGACATGGTCTCTGTCCGAAGCACAGCCTCCACCTCTTCGCGGTAACACAAAAGGGCAATTTCCCCGGTTGCCTCCACGTACCGTTTCCAGACTTCCTCCAGCCCCCGCTCCCGCACGCGGCTGCGTATCCGCTCATAATTTGCGGGAATGGTGACCCCCCGGAAACTGTCCAGTTCATCGAAATCGGGAAGCACCTCGAACTGTCCCACCTCAAAGCTGAAAACAGGCTTTGCATAGGCCTCACGAATTCTTGCCATGCCCGCCTCATAGTCCGTCTCCGATCCGGGATAACGATTGTTGATATGGCCACCGATTCTACCCTTTTTCCCGGGAATTTCACTCTCCGCCGCAAATGCCCCCCGCAAGGGCGCATCGTAATACTTCTGTGTGGTATAAAAATCGCTGACTTCGTCACATCCTTCGGCACCATACCAGGTGTTGGAACCGATTGCATACATTCTGGTGGAATCCAATTTCTGTGCCGTCCGTACCAGTTCCTCCATTCGCCTGCGTCCCTCTTGGGAGGCTGCCAGCTCATTTCCCAGCGTCAGCATCACAAACGAAGGATGATTTGCCAGTTGCAGAATAATTTCTGACATTTCTGTCATGTAATATCGATAAGCCGCATCATCCTCCAGTGCATCCTTCGGATTCCAGTGTGAAAGTTCAGGCTGCATCAGCATTCCAAGCTCGTCCGCGGCAGTAAAAGCAGCCTCCGGCGGACAATGGGAATGAAAGCGCATGCAGTTGACACCATAGGACTTGTATTTTTCCAGGATGCATTTCCAGGCGTCTACCGTCATCGGAGAATGACCTTCCTCGGGAAATACGGCACAGTTTGCCTCGCTGCGCAAAAAGATGACGCGGCGATTCAGCGCCAGTCTCCCACTGCCGTTGTCCGAAAAGGTGCGCATGCCAAACCGGACGGTTACACTATCCTGCGTCTGCACATTATCCCGTGCACCCTCTAGCACAATTTGAGCCTTCAGCTCATGAAGATTTCCTTCATATTCGTCCCATTTCACGCAGTCTTCGCGACAGCGGATCTTTCCAAATGTGACAGTACTCCTGCCCTTGGAAACCGGGATTCTCCTCATGAGTGGTGTGCCTTCTTCCCCTTCTGTGTCCAAAGCATGGGGGAAAACGTCACTTTCCAGGGAAAGTTGCACCACAGCCTCACGATCCGCATTCAACTCAACCAAAACCGTTAGGAAATCTTCCCCCGGATACACGCGCAGGTTTTCGATAAATACCGGCTCCTCCTCCCGCAGAAGGACTTCTCCCAGAATCCCGTTCCAGTTGGTCTGGGTTTCATCCGTAGCTGCGGAAGATGCAAGAATGGCATCATGAGGCAGGCCCGGGTAGCTATTATCTGACACTAGTGTCACAGTAGAGTCCCCGGTCAGTTTTCCGGTCACCTCAAACACATGCGGTGTGCTGATGGTAGCCGGACGAAAATGCGCAATCTCTTCATCGTCGATAAACAGTTTCAGGCAGCGCCCTCGTTCGGCCTCCAGGAAAACCCGTTTGCCGCGTGTTGGAGTATAGTGAATACGCTTACAGAGGCGTACCGGGCCCTCATAGGTATATTTTCTGGTAAGGCGTGTTGCAATCGCACTCCCGCCCTCCAAAAGCATATCATCGTTCCCTAAACCCGCATCCGGATGCCATTTGTTGGGATTGTCATCCGGACCGCCGATTCGATTTTCATCCAATGTTCCGGGAAGCTGCATCACATACGTACTTCCGTCCCGCAGTGTTGCCAGCCATTCCCCCGCCAGAGAAAAGCAAGATTCTTTTTCCATTTGTATTCTACTCCAACCCTTCCGCCACTGTTGTCAGCGCCTTGTCGGTACGGAAAAAGCCCGCCCGCACCTTTTACGTGTGGGCAGGCTTCTCTCATTCCAATCGTTACTAACCCATTACGATTTCCACATCGTATTGGGTCTTGCCCTTTACATAGGGAATGATATGCCCGTCAACCTTCTGTCCGTCAACCTTCATGGATACAACACCCTTCTCCACATTGTTCGGATTGGTAACCTTGATCGTGTAGGTTCCCTCACGGAACTTACGGGTCAGCTTGAAGTCACCGAAGTTCCTGGGTACACAGGGGTCAATGGAGAGCCCGGTGTGGGTAGGATATACACCCAGAATATACTGGGACACATTTACAAAGGTCCATGCGGCAGTACCGGTCAGCCAGCTGTTCTTTGCCTCGCCGTGGAACTTCGCATCGCGTCCTGCAACCATCTGGGAGTAGACATAGGGCTCGGTGCGGTGGATCTCACTGATATCCTCAATATAGGCAGGACAGGTCTTCTTGTACACTTCAAATGCCCTGTCGCCTCTTCCGATCACGGTCTCCGCAATGGAGATCCAGGGATTATTGTGGCAGAAGATGCCGGCATTCTCCTTGTATCCGGGAGGATAGGAGGAGATTTCACCAAGCTCCAGATGGTACTCCGTGTAAGCGGGCTGCAGGATCATGACACCGTACTTGGTATCCAGCCGCTCCTTGACGGAATCCAGTGCTTTCTCGGCAAGGCCTTCCTTCACGCCGACGCCTGCCAGGACACAGAAGCCCTGGGGCTCGATGTAGATCTGACCTTCCTTGCACTCCTTGGAGCCAATCTTCTTGCTGTACGCATCATATGCACGGACGAACCATTCACCGTCCCATCCGTCCTTGAGAATCGCTGCATTCATGATCTCGACTTCCTTGCGTGCACGGGCTGCCTCGGCAGTATCTCCCAGAAGCTCACACAGCTGCGCGTACTCCTCGCCGTATTTTACAAACATTCCTGCGATAAACACCGATTCGGCAACCGGTCCCTCACTGGGGCCAAAGGTCTGGAAGGACTCACCGGGATGCTCGGAGAAGCAGTTCAGGTTCAGGCAATCGTTCCAATCGGCACGGCCGATTAACGGCAATGCGTGAGGACCTTTATGATTTACAATGTAGTCGAAGGAACGTTTCAGATGATCCATCAAAGGTGCCGCAACGCTCATATCGTTATCGAAGGGAACCATCTCGTTTAAGATGGTGAGATCTCCGCTCTCTCGCACATATGCGCTGGTTCCGGCAATCAGCCACAGCGGATCATCGTTGAAACCGCTTCCGATATCGGAGTTTCCTTTTTTGGTGAGAGGCTGATACTGATGGTATGCGCTGCCATCCTGAAACTGGGTGGAGGCAATGTCAATGATACGCTCCCTTGCACGATCGGGAATCAGATGAACGAAGCCGAGCAGATCCTGACAGGAATCACGGAAGCCCATACCACGACCGATTCCGGATTCATAATACGAAGCGGAACGGGACATGTTGAAGGTTACCATGCACTGATACTGGTTCCAGGTATTCACCATGCGGTTCAGCTTCTCATCGGAGGATTCCACCGTATACTTGGAGAGCAGCTGTTTCCAGTACGCCTTCAATTCCGCAAATGCCTTCTCCACACCTTCCTCGGTATTGTATTTGTCCAGCATTGCAAATGCACGGGTCTTGTTGATCACTCCATAGGACTCCCACTTCTCATCCTCGGGATTCTCAATATAACCAAGGACGAAAATATAGGTTTTGGCCTCACCTGGTGCCAGCGTGACATCAATCTGATGTGCCGCGATGGGTGACCATCCGCTTGCCATGGAATTGGTGCAGGCACCGTTCTCGATTGCCTCCGGCGCATCCGCACCGCGGTATGCACCCAGAAACGCATCACGGCTGGTATCAAATCCTGCGACTTCGGTGTTCACAGAGTAAATTGCGTAGTGATTACGGCGCTCTCTGTACTCCGTGCGATGGAAGATCGTGGAGCCCACGACCTCGACCTCGCCGGTGCTCAGATTGCGCTGGAAATTCTTCATATCATCGTCGGCATTCCACAGACACCACTCGACATAAGAGAATACCGAAAGTGTCTTCGCAGCCGCAGACTCATTGGTTATGGTAAATCTGGTGATCTCGCAATTGTCATCCATGGGGACAAAGGTAAGGGCATCCGCCTTCACACCGTCCTTGGAGGAGGTAAAGCGGCTGTAGCCGATTCCGTGGCGGCACTCATAAGCATCAAGCGCAGTCTTGGTAGGCTGCCAGCCGGGATTCCAAACGGTATCGCCATCTTTAATATAGAGGTACTTACCGTTGATGTCGGCGGGCACGTTGTTGTAGCGATAGCGGGTCAGCCGAAGCAGCTTTGCGTCCTTATAAAAGGTGTACCCGCCGCAGGTGTTGGAGATCAGGCTGAAAAAATCCTTGCATCCCAGATAGTTGATCCAGGGAAGAGGGGTTTTGGGGGTGGTGATGACATATTCCTGTTGTGCATCATCGAAATAACCGAACTTCATACTTCTTTCTCCTTTTTCATAATATGGTATAATAGCTTCATCAAACCTGTTTTAAACGTTTAAGTAAAAACCGATTTTTTTACCATTATAACGAAGGAAAACCGAAATTGCAATAGTGTGCATGCCAACATATTCCAGCAAAAACGTACAAATTTACAAACTCTTTTCTGTGACTAACTCCCAATTTTATCAATTCTGCATAAAATATTTTCAAAAACCCTTGCAAAACTGTCAAAAGTGTTTTATAGTGATAAAAACGAAAACGTTTAAGTTCTTTCGCATGTTGCTGACTCGCAACAGAGCACCGGCTGCAGGAGAATACATATGGCTTCCTTAAAGGATATTTCCGTAGCTTGTGGTGTGTCAGTGGCAACCGTGAGTAAGGCGTTAAACGACCACAAAGATATCGGAGAAGAAACGAAAAACAACATACGGCGCGTCGCAAGGGAGCTGGGATATTCCCCGAACCTCTCCGCGAGAGCTTTAAAGACCAATCGGACTTACAGCCTGGGAGTCCTCTTTATGGATGAAGCCGGAAGCGGTCTCCAGCACGACTATTTTGCAAGCGTACTGAACAGCTTCAAACGCGCTGCCGAGAAACATGGCTACGATATCACCTTCGTAAACGACTGCAAAGATCGTCCCGGACGGATGTCCTACCTGGAGCATTGCAGGTATCGCGGCTTTGACGGAATTTTCCTCGCCTGCGTGGATTTCGTCTCACCCGAGATCATCGAGCTGATGCAGGGCGATATCCCGTTGGTCACCATCGACTACGTATTTAACGGACGGACCTCCGTCGTCTCCGACAATATTTTGGGAATGCACGATCTTTTCAGTTATGTGTACTCACAGGGTCACCGAAAGATCGCATACATAACCGGTGCCGCCTCCGGCGTTACCGAAAACCGCCTCGCAAGCTTCTACCACACGGCTGAGGAGTTTGGGCTGACCATCCCCGAGGAATACGTGAGAGAAGCTGCTTACCGCGATACAAACACAACCTATCATATTACGAAGGAATTGCTCTCGCTTAAGGATGTCCCGACCTGTATTCTCTTCCCGGATGATTACTCCGCACTGGGCGGAATCAATGCAATCCGCGAGATGGGGCTTCGCATCCCGGAGGATATCTCCATCGCCGGATTCGACGGAATCGGCGTTGCAAAGCTTCTGGAACCGCAATTGACCACCTTAGAGCAGGATGCCGAACAAATCGGCTTTATCGCTGCAAGGGAGTTGATCGGACTCATTGAGCATCCAAAGACGACCCTCAAGGAAATGTATGTCGTACCCGGTCGTGTCATTCCCGGCAGATCCGTCGCCCGCTTGAATTGATATCGAACAAATGCATTTAGCAGATAGAGATAAAATGGGAGGTAATCTATGAAAGCTGTAAAAGATTTTTTGTCCAACACCTGGAAGCATCGGGCACATGTGGTGATGGCTCTTCCGGTGTTTCTGATCCTGTTCTTCATCATGTATGTGCCGATGGCCGGTCTTGTCCTGGCCTTTAAGGAATACGATTTTACCAAAGGCATTTGGGGAAGTCCCTGGGTCGGACTTAAGAACTTCAAATTTCTGGTTGCATCAAAGGACATCTTCATCAACATGACCAGGAACACCTTGATGTACTACATAATCTTTACAGCACTAGGAACTTTCCTGAATGTTGTACTCGCAATTGCCATTGACCAGTTTGTTTTCAAGAAAGTGGCCAAGACAATGCAGACGCTGATGATCATTCCCGTGTTCATCTCCTACGCAGCAGTACAGTTCATTGTATATGCATTTATCAGTACCGATACCGGTATTCTGAACAATACTTTTAACATGGGAGTACGCTTCTATTCCACCGCATCCCTCTGGCCGTTGATTCTGACCATCGTTAAAATGTGGAACAGCGTCGGTTACGGTTCCGTACTTTATATGTCTGTGTTGGCCGGCATTGATACTTCCCTCTACGAGGCAGCCGAAATTGATGGTGCCAACAAGTGGCAGAAAATCTGGAACATTACATTACCTGCTCTGATTCCCATGATTACGGTAATGCTGCTCCTTTCCGTCGGAAGCGTTATGAGATCCGATACCGGTCTGTTCTATCAGGTAACCCGAAACAGCGGTACCCTTTACTCGACCACCCAGGTTATCGATTCCTACGTTCTGAACGCAATTTACAAGACCTCGAACTTTGGCTTTACTGCTGCTGCCAGCTTCTTCCAGTCCGTTGCCGGCTTGCTGCTGATGTTATTTGCTAACTTCACGGTACGTAAGATTGCACCGGAAAACGCACTGTTCTAAGAGGGAGGAGATCGATATGAGTAAAAAAGGTAACAAAGCAGATCTGGCTCCGTCCAGAAGAGACAGAATCGGAATCGGACAGTATATTTTGGGATTTTTCCTGTTGCTGTACACGTTGTTCTGTGCACTCCCCGTGGTGCTGGTATTTATCGCAGCGTTTACCGATGAGAAGGCAATCAATAAGAACGGTTTCAGCTATTTTCCGGAGAAATGGTCACTGTCCGGAATGAATGCGGTGCTCCGCTATGGTCAGCAGCTTTTGACCTCCTACGGTGTCACCATTTTCATCACAGTTGCCGGAACGTTCCTGGGTCTGTTGGTAATGAGCATGTTCGCTTATTCCATCAGCCGCCCGGATTTTAAGCTCTCGAAGTTTTTATCGATCTATCTGTTGATTCCTATGCTTTTCAACGGAGGACAGTTATCCGGTTACCTGGTGTTCACCACACAGTATCATCTGAAAGACAGCCTGTGGCTTCTGATCCTGCCGCTGTGCGTCACTACGATGAACGTAATCATTTTGAGAACTTATATCGTAAACAGCATTCCCTCCGAACTGATGGAGGCTGCCAAGATAGACGGCGCCGGTGAATACCGCACCTTCTTCCAGATTACCTTACCGCTTCTCAAGCCCTCCCTCGCGGCAGTCGGCTTTATGATGGCAACGGCTTACTGGAATGACTGGCAGAACGCTTTGCTTTACATCACCAGCGACAGCAAAAAGCCTTTGCAGCTGCTTTTGGTAAACATTCAGAAGAGTATTGAGTTCCTGTTGAACAACAACAACGTACCCGCCAGTGTAAAAGCAGCTATGGGCGGAACGATTCCCCAGTACTCATCCACGATGGCAACCGTTATCGTCGTTATCGGCCCTATTATGGTAGTATATCCTTTCTTCCAGAAATACTTTGTTAAGGGTCTTACCGTAGGTTCCGTTAAGGGTTAAGCAATCCCACACAGCGGATCACAATTCTATCGATATTCAAGCCGGAGCAATAACGCCCCGACTTCAGAATATACATTTCAATATGGGAGGTTTTTACTATGAAATTCAAAAAACTCATGGCTGTAGCACTCACCACCGCTATGGCAACCACCATGCTCGCAGGATGTGGCGGCAACACCGATGCCGGATCCAACAACACTTCCAGCGAACAGAACACTGCTTCCAGTGAGCAGAGCAACACCAGTACTCCTGCTTCCGGTGACGCTGTTACCATCAACGTAACCCGCGCATGCTTCAACCTTGGCGGCGGCCCTGATTCCGCACAGGTTCAGAAGGTACAGGATGCTATCAACGAGTACATCAAGGACAAGATCAACGTTCAGATCGTTCTGACCGACATCAGCTCCGGTGAGTATACCGACAAGGCTAACATGTCCCTGAACGCCGGCGAGATCAATCTCCTTTGGACCGCTTCCTGGGAGTCCACCATCGGCACCAACGATCTGGTTCCTCAGAATTCCGTTTACGATCTGACCGACCTGATCAAGGACACCCCTCTCTACAACTCCATGGCAGAAGGCCAGTGGGAAGCTACCAAGTATGACGGCAAGATCTACTTCATCCCCGTATACAAGGACAACGTAGAAGGTTACGACCTGATGGCACGTAAGGCTCTGGTTGACGAGTTCGGCTGGGATCTCTCTTCCGTTAAGACCCTTGCTGATATCGAGCCCATGCTCGCTCAGGCTAAGGAAAAAGGACTCAAGTATCCCTGGTTGACCCAGAAGACCGCTATGTTCTACAGACTCTACATTGACAAGTTCGATTTCTTCACTGCTGACGCAACTGCTAACTGGGTTGCTGTTGACAGAAACACCAACGAGGTTATCGACGTTGTTCTCACCGATGAGTACAAAGAGTTCTGCACTCTGATGGCTGATTGGGCAGAAAAAGGATACATCTCCGAGGATGATGTAACCAAGACCACCACCGATACCACGACTCAGTCTCAGGATTGGGCATTCTCCTGGTGGACCGATATCCCTGTAAACGCTGAGGCTAACAGCCGTTACGGCCAGGATGTTGAGATGGTTCCTCTGACCAGCAGATGGGCACACTCCACTTCCGCTCTTGGTTCCTGCTACTGCGTAACCGCTAACAGCACCGAGGAGCAGGCTAAGGCTTGTATCGACTTCATGGGTCTGCTTTACACCGACAGCAAGCTTGCTGATATGTACACCTTCGGTATCGAGGGCGAGGACTTCGAGTACAATGCAGAGGGTCTTGTTACCCAGCACAGCGACAAGTACAACCACTCCATGTGGGAGTCCGCTTCCGCTACCGTTGTAACTCCTCTTGACAACGAGCCCGCTAACAAGGCTGAGCTGTACGATGCATTCAACGGCGGAGCTAACACCTCCTGTGCAGCAGGTTTCCGTTTCGACAAGACTCCTGTTGAGGCTGAGTTCACCGCTTGCCAGAACGTATTCAACGAGTACGGTTTCATTCTTGAGAACGGTGGCTACCCTAAGGCTGATGTAGAAGCTAAGATCGCTGAGTACCAGGCAGCTCTGGATGCAGCAGGATATCAGAAGATCCTTGCTGAGTTCCAGAACCAGTACAACGCTTGGAAGTAATTCTACGCCAAACATAATTTGTACAATCACAACGCCGTGTACGGTTTTCGTACACGGCGTTGTTTTGTCATATCCCTATCAGTCTTCACCAGATCCCTGTTGTGTAAGACGGTTTGTTTTATTGTATCATTCTCCGGCACCATTTCCCCTGCAAATAACGAAATACGCTGACCGATCCGACCAAAGCCCAGGTAAGTCCCGTGGCATACCACACGCCCCAGACACCGATCGCGGGAATCATGGTGAGCGGTTTTGCGAAACAGATACGTCCAACCATCTCCATGATACCGTTGATAAACGAAAAGGCTGCATCGCCGGCTCCGTTTAAGAGGCCACGGCACACATAGATCGATCCCAGGAAAATGTAGAACCAGCTTGTTATTTTCAGAGCATAGGTTCCCAGCTCAATCACTTCTGTCTCATTGACAAACAGCCTCATGATGGCATTGCCCCCAAACTGCATCACGGGGATCATCAGCAGAGAGAATCCGAGCATCAGCATGCAGGCTCTGTAAAAACCTTTTCGGACTCGGTCTACCTTCCCGGCTCCGATATTTTGTCCGGCATAGGTGGACATCGCCATTCCCAGGGAGTTATACGGTTGCTGTACCAGCTGCTCGATACGGCTGGTAGCGGTAAACGCTGCAACAACGACCGATCCAAAGGTATTTACCACACTCTGAAGGACCACACAGGAGACAGCGATCAGCGAACTCTGAAATGCCAACGGGCATCCGATTCGGACACTCTGGGCAATGATTTTCCAGTCCGGTTCCATATTCGCTTTCTTTAATTTAAAGTACGGATTTGTAATCAGTGCAAAACACAGGCTCCCCACACCGGACAAAAACTGAGCGATAATCGTTGCAATTCCGGCACCGGCAACACCCATTTTAAACACGCGCACAAACAAAATATCCAATGCAATATTGAGCAGACTGGAGACAATCAGGAAATACAACGGTGTTTTGGAATCTCCCACAGCGCGCAGAATCGCCGCCACGCAGTTATAGAGGACTACCGCAAATACACCGGCGCACATGATCTTCATATACATTGCAGAGGTATCCAGAATATTTTCAGGCGTATTTAAGAATGCCAGTATCGGTCTTGCCAGGAAAAAGCCCAGACCTCCCATGAGAAGCGAACAGACAGCCATGATATATACGGCATTTCCGATGGCTTTGCGCACATCGTTCTCCTTCCCGGCACCAAAATATTGAGAGATGATCACACCGACGCCGTTTGCCATACCTCCACCCAGTGAAAATATTAAGAAATTCAGTGATCCCGTGGCTCCCACCGCAGCCAGCGCATCGGATCCCACATATTTTCCTACAATCATGGAATCCACCATGTTATAGAATTGTTGAAATATATTACCTACCACCAGCGGAAGCATAAACGAAAGCAGCAGCCCCGTAGGATTTCCCTGTGTCATATCCTTCACTTGCGATTTCATCTTGATCTCCATTCCGAAAACGGCACAAACATCCGTGTCCGCTCTCCCTTGCCTTATCGTCATCCAAATCCCGGTATTTTCTTGGGGTTTCAAACATGCGATACTAAAATACTTCGCGCAAACGTTTTCTGTCAATGTACTATTTTGCTGTATATTTGTATATTCTTACCCCAAATATGGTTCAATTTTACAATTTGGGAATTCTGTCCGCGAAAATATTTCGATGGTCAAAACAGTCCGTCGATCAGAGACAAGGCCGGACAATTCCATATAGACAGTCAAAAGGAGATGCGCTAGAATGAATCATGGGATATGCGGGTAAAATAGCATAGAAAACCGTATTTCAACAGCAAGAACGGAGGTATCAGTATGAAAATCCTATTCTATGATACAAAGAGCTACGATAAAAAATCGTTTGATGAGACCCTGCAGAATTTTCCGACACCAGGCGGCATGGAACTGCGGATTGAGTACACCAAATCCGACCTGGATCCGAGAACTGCGGCTCTGGCCGAAGGCTTCGACGCCGTCTGCGGCTTTGTCAGCTCGGATGTGTGCGCAGAAACTCTGACCATCTTAAGCCGAAAGGGAATCCGACTGATTCTGATGCGCTGTGCCGGGTTCAATAATGTGGATCTGGACAAGGCGAAGGAGCTGGGCATCTCGGTCATGCGCGTACCCGGTTACTCCCCGGAGGCAGTGGCAGAGCATGCGATGGCTCTGGCTCTGGGAGCCAATCGAAGACTTCACAAAGCTTATAATAAAGTGCGGGAGAACGATTTCAGCCTGAGCGGCCTGATGGGAATTAATTTCTATGAGAAATGTGCCGGAATCATCGGAACCGGCAAGATTGGTGCGGCAATGTGCCGTATCTGCCATGGCTTTGGCATGCGGGTCATCGCCTACGATGTCTACAAAAATGAAGCCCTGAAAGATTTTGTGGAATATGTTTCCCTGGATGAACTCCTGCGGCAGAGTGATCTGATCTCGCTGCACTGCCCTCTGACAGACGATACCTACCATCTGATCAATATCGAGACGATCCGCAAAATGAAAGACGGTGTCATCTTTGTCAACACCTCCAGAGGTGCTTTGGTAAAAACAGAGGATCTGATCGAGGGCATCCGTCTGCACAAGTTTGCGGGAGTCGGACTGGATGTCTACGAGGAAGAGACGAACAACGTATTCGAAGACCGCTCGGACGAGATTCTGGAGCACTCCACGACCGCCCGTCTGCTCTCCTTTCCGAATGTCATGATCACGTCCCACCAGGGATTTTTCACCCGCGAGGCATTGTCCGCAATTGCGAACACAACCCTGCAGAATGCCGTAGATTTCACATGCGGAAAAGAGAGCCATAACTACGTCGAAGCATAAGCTTCCCAATACCGATCTGTTGTGCGAAGGGTCTTAAAGCCGCCGTCAGTCCAGATGGAACACGGTCTTCAGATCCACGCTCACCGGGCTGTTATCGGGATTTGTCTCCATGATATCTGCCATGAAATCCCACCACTTGCGATTGATCGCGGTGTCAGCACCCTTCGCCCACAGTTCCTCATCCTCAATCTCGATATAGCCGAAGAGAGTGAGGGTTTCACGATCCAGAAATATGGTGTAGTTTTTACCGCCGTGTTCGTGGATCATGTCCTGCATTTCAGGCCAAAGTTCATTGTGGCGCTTCTCATATTCCGCTTCCTGTCCGGGAAACAGTTTCATTTTAAATCCTTTAATCATCGGAAACCTCCTTCAAATTTTGTTGTATCCATTATAACACACAAAGGGAATTTAGGATCCCTTTTTCTCCGAATCCACGACAATATTTTGAATCCAAACCCCTTTTTTTACCAGAATAAATCCTACCAGGCATTTAAGAAGATCCAACAGCTGGCAATCCAGATAAAGCAGCACAATAGGCAGATCCGTATAACGGCTTAACACAAAGGCTACGGGAGTTGTTACACACCAGAGGAATGCACTGTCGAACAGGAAGGTAATAACGGTCTTCCCGCCGGAGCGAAGCGTAAAATACGCGGTGTGCATGAATCCCCACATGGGCAGACACAATGCCGCTATGCGCAGGAAGCTGGTGGCCAGATGCTTGACATTCTCCGTGGTGTTGTAAACCATCGGAAACAGTGGTGCCGCAAACGCAAAGATACAGCCGCATACGGTACAGACAAACACGGTGAATGCGATCAGTTTGGTATCCTGATCCTTCGCCTCCTCCATCTTACCGGCACCCAGGAGCTGTCCGACAATAATGGCAACCGCATTTCCCATGGCAACAAATGCCACGTTGAATAAATTGGAAATTGTTCCGGAAATGTTCATCGCTGCCACCGTTTCCAGTCCGCGGATGGAATAACACTGCATCAGCATGGCCATGCCCGCAGACCATAGGAACTCATTGAGCATCAGGGGCGTTCCCTTGAGGATAATCTTGCCACACAATCCTGCCGGTATACGGAGGCTGCGGAAGGCTCCCACGATAAACGGCATTTCCTGTGTATGCCTGTGAGTCCATACAATGACAATTCCGGCCTGTACATAACGCGACAGCACGGTTGCGATGGCAGCACCCACTACCCCCAACTTAGGAAAGCCGAATTTGCCAAAAATCAATAAGTAGTTCAGGATCAGATTCACAAAAACTGCGACAATTCCGGCTTTCATCGGAAGCACGGTCTCGCCGCACTCGCGCAGGGTACTGGTGTAGACCGATTCCAGCGCAAAGGGAAGCAGGCCAAACAGCATAATGGTAAGGTACTTCAGTCCATAGCCCAAGGTAGTTTCCAGCGCCGCTTCGTTTCCTTCACCGTGCAGATACAATCCGATCAGATTCGTTCCTTCGAAGACAAACACAGCAATTCCAACTGCAAGCAGGAGCAGACAGACATACAGCTTAAATCGAAATGTCTGCCGAACTCCCTCATGGTCCTTGCAGCCAAAAAACTGCGCCGTAAATATACCCGCACCGGAGACAGCTCCGAATATGGATATATTGAACACCGTCATCAGCTGATTGACGATCGCAATTCCGGACATCTGCTCCGTTCCGATACGCCCCACCATGATGTTATCCAGAAGACCCACAAAATTGGTGATCCCGTTCTGTATCGTAATAGGAATGACGATCGCCAGAACCATTTTGTAAAAATCTTTGTCACCGATTAGTTTCTTTTTTAAATAATTCATAATAATCCTCATTCCGCAGACGCTTTAGCGCCGGAGGAATCGCGAGACGAATTTCCGATTCGTCTCTGCGATAAGGGCCACATTGTAACGCCTCCTATTCTACACCGCGCAAGGTAACTTTGTGAATGTATTTTCTTGCTATTTCAGCCATTTGGATAAGTTCTTCGACGGAAAATGCTGCATAGCCTGCGTCGGGGTCTAAAATCGCGTCACTATTCGCATACGATTGAATGAAATATGCCCCGCAACCGGCAAGCCATTCACCGATTGCATGAAATTCCGGGACACTATGTATTCCCTTCACTACCGTTGTTCGGAATTCATATGGGATCTTAACGCCCTTCAAAAGCTCCACGCTCTCATAGATCCGATCCATCCGAAGAGAATTCCCCATGCCGGTCGCGGCTGGGTAATTGTCCGGCGCCGCCTTGATATCCATTGCCACATAGTCTGCAAGCCCTTCTTCAAGAACCGCCCGGAGAACCTCCGGCCGATATCCGTTGGTATCCAGTTTGACCCGATAGCCCAATTCTTTTATACTGCGCAGAAAGGGCAAAAGATCCGGCTGCAGTGTAGGCTCCCCGCCGGTGATGCAGACACCCTCCAGAACCCGTTGTCTCTTCTTCAGAAAGGAAAAAATCTCCCCCTCCTCATAAGCAGTAATTTCTTCGGGGTGCAAAACCAGATCCCCATTATGACAAAACGGGCAACGAAAATTACAGCCGCCTGTAAAAATCGTTGCCGCTACATGGCCCGGATAATCCAGCAATGTTGTCTTGTTCAACCCGCAAATTAACATAGTTCCTCCGCTGTTGTGTCTCATAGAGTTCCTGACCTGGGTAGCTCTCAGGATCTTCCGCGGGCGTACAGCCTGGTGTACATGGCAATCTTCTCCTGCACCTTACGTGAGAAAGCACCTCTTTGTATGCGCCACTGCCAGTTGATACCGCCCAGTGTGGAGGGGTGGTTGATGCGCGCCCTGTTATCCAGTTCCAGATAATCCTGCATCGGGATAATCGCAAGCTTCGCCACACTCCCTAAAGCCGCACGAATCATTCCCCGGGTTGCATCCACGGCAGCCTCATCGGAAACTTCTTCCGCCGCTATCGCCTCCTCGTCATGAAGCCTGGGAAGATTCAAATACAGATCGCAGAACCCACGGTCCGTCTCCGGAAGACCTTTGTACCAGCCAAAGGTCGTCTCATTATCATGGGTTCCGGTGTAAACAACACTGTTTACGGGATAATTGTGGGGCAGATAATCACTGTCCTCCCTGGAGTCAAATGCAAACTGCAGCACCTTCATACCGGGGTACCCACAGTTTTGTACAAGCTCGACCACCGACGGAGTCATAAAACCGAGATCTTCCGCAATAATGCTTTTCTCTCCCAGTTTGTCCTGCATGGTACGAAAGAGTTCCAGCCCGGGCCCTTTCTCCCAGTGGCCGGTCTGTGCGGTTTCGGAACCATAGGGAATGGAGTAATATTCGTCAAATCCACGGAAGTGGTCGATCCGAACCACATCGTATAACTCATAGCATGCTGCAATGCGCTTCATCCACCATTCAAATCCGGTCTTCTTGTGATAATCCCAGCGATACAAAGGATTGCCCCAAAGCTGCCCCGTTGCAGAGAATGCGTCGGGGGGACATCCCGCCACCGCCGTGGGCATACAGTTTTCATCAAACTGGAAAAGCTCCGGGTTGGCCCAGGCATCGGAACTGTCGAAGGCCACATAAATCGGAATATCACCGATAATCTGGATGCCCTGTCGGTTTGCATATTCCTTCAGTTTTCTCCACTGGACACGGAAAAGGTATTGTTGAAACTGATAAAAGACGATTTCATCCGCATACTTTTCCCGGTATGCCGCCATCGCTTCGCTCTTGCGCAGCCGGATATCCTCATCCCACTCTGCCCAGCATACATTCCCTGCATTCACCTTGATCGCCATATAAAGGGCATAATCCGCAAGCCACCATTCATTCTCGCGCACAAAGGCACAAAACTCTTCGTCTTCGGTGATATTGCTGTTGTCAAAGGCTTCCCGAAGGAGTCGGAAGCGGCTGTTGTAAATCTTCTCATAATTCACATACATCTCATTATCGCCGAAGTCGTAGGCGTCACACTGCTCCTTTGTGATATAGCCTCTCTCAATCAGATCCTCGGGATCGATAAAATAAGGGTTCCCGGCAAAGGTGGAGAAGGACTGGTAGGGGGAATCCCCATACCCGGTAGGTCCCAACGGCAAAATCTGCCAATAGGACTGATCACTCTCCTTCAGACAATCCACAAACTCGTATGCTTCCTTTGAAAAGCAACCGATTCCATAAGGCGACGGAAGACTCGCCACCGGCATCAAAATACCACTTTTTCTCATGTGTAAACCCCCAGTCTGGCACGCGTGTGATAATTGCTCTTTAAAGCTTCCAGATGTCACGATTGTACTCGGCAATGGTTCTGTCCGAGGAGAAGAATCCTGCCATCGCGATATTGGTGAGCATCATCTTCTTCCATTTTTGCTGATCCTCATAATCTGCAAATGCCTGATCCTTAACCCGGATGTAATCCTCCAAATCCAATAGTGTCATAAACCAATCCTTGTTGAGCAGTTCCTCGTACAGGCGCTCCAGATTCTCCTTGTGACCAATCTTCATTGCCTGCTTTCCGACGATGAAATCAACTGCCTCCCGGATCACCGGGCTCGCCTCATAATACTCTCTGGAGACGTAGTCCGCCTTGGCGTAATGTCGGATGACACTGTCGCTCTTCTCACCGAAGATATAGATATTCTCGTCTCCCACCAGCTCATGGATCTCAACATTTGCACCATCGCTGGTTCCCAGCGTCACGGCACCGTTTAACATAAATTTCATGTTACCGGTTCCGGAGGCCTCCTTGGAAGCCAGGGAGATCTGCTCGGAAATATCACATGCGGGAATCAGTTTCTCCGCGTAGCTTACGTTATAATTCTCCACCATCACGACCTTCATGTAAGGAGCGACGTCCGGATCGTTGTTGACGATCTCTGAAAGCACCAGAATCAAATGAATGATGTCCTGTGCAATAACGTATGCCGGAGCCGCCTTGGCACCAAAGAGGAAGGTGATGGGGGTGGAAGGTTTCCTGCCGCCCTTTATCTCCAGATACTTATGGATAATATAGAGCGCGTTCATCTGCTGACGCTTATACTCGTGCAGACGCTTTACCTGAATGTCAAAGATGGAATCGGGATTGAGCTCAATGCCTTCCTTTTCTTTGATATAGGAGACCAGCTGTGCTTTCTTTTCCTTCTTAATCGCATAGATTTTGTCCAAAACAGCCGGATCATCCCGGTACTCCAGAAGCTTCTTCAGCTCATCCGCATTTTTCTTGTAGCCGGCACCGACGGTATCCGTCAGGAAAGCCGACAGCTCGCGATTGCAGGACAAAAGCCAACGCCGGAAGGTGATTCCATTGGTCTTATTGTTGAACTTCCCGGGGTAGATCTTATAAAAATGATGGAGCTCGCTCTTCTTTAAGATGTCCGTATGGATGGCTGCCACGCCGTTTACGCTGTAGCCGTAGTGGATATCAATATGAGCCATATGCACACGCTCATCCGCGTCGATAATCTGAACCTTTTTGTCCTTATACTTCTTTGCCACCCGTGCATCCAGCTCTTTTATAATGGGAACCAGCTGAGGGACAACCTCCTCAATATA
Organism: uncultured Lachnospiraceae bacterium; assembly: GCA_945833775.1. GTDB lineage: Bacteria > Bacillota > Clostridia > Lachnospirales > Lachnospiraceae > Acetatifactor. Next base: position 13,606 of record CAMAGI010000007.1, on the reverse strand, counting down.
TGCCAAAGGCCATTTTTCCAATGCTTCGGCGAGAATTGTGTGATTGGTATAGGCACAGGTTCTGCTGACTACCGCAATCGCCTCATCCATGGTAAAACCTTCCTGCTGCGTGAGCAGGCGGATCAGCTCCGGGATCACCATGGTCGGATGGGTGTCATTGATCTGAATCGCCACATGCTGATCCAGTTCGTGCAAATCATAGCCCTTCGCCTTGGTCTCCTCAAGAATCAGCTGTGCCCCGCAGCTTACCATGAAATACTCCTGATAGATGCGAAGCAGGTTGCCCTCCTCATCGGAATCATCGGGATAGAGGAAGAGTGTCAGATTCTTCTCCACTTTCGTCTTATCAAAGGTAATGCCGGACTTCACAAGACTCTCATCCACACCCTCCACATCAAAGAGGTGCAGTTTGTTCACGCCGTTCTCATATCCGATCACATCAATGTCGTAGAGAACACCCGTCACCTTCTTCTTGCCGAACATTACGGTGCAGGACTTTCCGGTATTCTCCAGCCAGGAAAGCTTTTCGATCCACTCGTTTCGCTCTGCATTCTGCAGATGATCCTTAAAAATCTGTTTGAAAAGACCGAAATGATAGTTCAGTCCGATTCCGTCACCGGGAAGTCCCAGTGTCGCTATCGAGTCCAGGAAGCATGCTGCGAGACGTCCGAGTCCGCCGTTGCCCAGAGAGGGCTCGGGCTCGAGTTCCTCAATCTCCGCAAGGCTCTTACCGTTGGCGTCCAGAATATCCTTTAGTTCATCGTAAATTCCCAGATTGATCAGATTGTTGGAAAGGAGCTTTCCGATCAGAAATTCCATGGAAATATAATAGACCTTTTTATCGCCGGTGATAGCAGGTGCATCCGCAATGCGCTCCTTTACAAGCTGCAAAATACTGCCGTACAGCTGTACATGGGTACAGGACGCAATATTTTTGCCATAGCTTCTGCCTGTAATTTCGTTTAATTGCTGTTCCAGATTCATTTACTTATCCTCCCGTTTCGCCGTTCTCTGAGCGATCAAGCTCCGGCTCTCTTCTCGGTTTTACTGTTATTACAATAGCATTGGAAAACGTTTTCCGCAAGTCTTTCCGTACGATTTGTTAATATTGCCCTAAACTATTATATCCTTATAGTACATTTTTACAATACTGTGCGGCATGATTACCTCTTTACCCTCTCCGCCGTCCATAAGGAGCTTAACCTCCTCCACGGCCCGGCTGGAAATCGCATAGAAATCCTGGCGTACCGTATTCATCTGTTTTCCCACGTAGCCCATCAGTGTAATGCCGTCGAATCCGCACACAGGACGGAAAATGTCCATATCGATCAGGGCATTCATGGCACCGATCGCCATCAAGTCGGATGCGCAGACCACCACATCGGCATCCGCAGCGTATTCAAACGTGATATTGCGGGCAGTGCGTTCACTGAATTCGCCATGCTTTACCACCAGGTGAAGCTTCTCTTCCTCCGCAAGCTTCCGGATTCCCTCAAGTCGCAGATCTGTGACATACCCATCCTTGCGCCCGGCAATGTAGAGAAGCTTCCGGCAAGGATCATCCGCGATGGTCTTTTTGGCCACATCGTACTGCGCCTTCCTATGATCCACACCAACGGAGGTGGTTCTGGAATTGGTGTAGGGGACATCGATCACCACACAGGAAAACTGCCTGCTTTGTACCAGCTCCTGCAGCACCTTGTCCTCTCTGGACATCCCGTAAATAACCACACCGGAGATGCTCTGGGATAGGAAATAGCGCGTGATTTCCGCACAGCTTTGCCCTGCCAGCATGGAGATAAACACTGTGATCACCTCAATATTCAGCTCCTTTGCCTTGTCCAGTGCACCGGTCAAATACTGCATGAAAATCTGGTCGATTGCCTGTGTCTGCCTTTTCGGATCAATTAACAGCGCGATCCGGTCGAACTGTTTCGAGGACAGGGCAGAAGCGATCGAATTGGGAATATAGTTCAGTTCCTCAATCGCCTGACTGACTTTTCTTCTGGTTTCCTCGCTGATATTCGGATATCCGTTTAACACCTTGGAAACTGTGGAAATTGCCACACCGGCATGCTTTGCTACATCTTTTATCGATACCATTTCCATTCCCCCGCATTTAGGTTTGGAAAACCTTTTCCTCTGCCTATCGTACGCGAAATCGGCAAAAATGTCAAATGCTTGTCATACGTTTCCGTTACTGCTATAATCATTAAAGAATGTCCCCAATCCGACTGATATCTATCCGCTGGGAGAAAAATTATGGCTGTCATACAAAGCGTACAGGAAAAATACATGAGGGAGGCCCTCAGACAGGCAAAGAAGGCATTTGCACTGGGCGAGGTTCCCATCGGCTGCGTCATCGTATATGAAGGAAAAATCATCGGACGCGGATACAACCGCCGCAATACCGACAAAAACACCCTGGCCCATGCCGAGATTACCGCGATCCGGAAAGCAAGCCGCTACATGGGCGACTGGCGTCTCGAGGGATGTACACTCTACGTTACTCTGGAACCCTGTCAGATGTGTGCCGGAGCGATCGTCCAGGCCCGTATTCCGGAGGTCGTGATGGGCTGCATGAATCCCAAGGCAGGATGTGCCGGCTCCGTTTTAAATATTCTGGATATGCCGGAGTTTAATCATCAGGTGAAGGTGACAAAGGGTGTCCTCGAAGATGCATGCAGTGCAATCCTGAAAGATTTCTTTGTCCGGCTCAGAGAACGCAACAGGGCAGAAAAAGAAGCCGAAAAGAATGGGACCATTTTACTTGACAAAACCGTTTGAAACCGATACACTTAAAAAGCCGTATATGTCGGGATACAGGACTTGGGCGTTGAAGCTCGGTCTCACGCAATGGGAATCCGCGAACCGTGTCAGGTTGGGAACAAAGCAGCACTAAGCAGAACCTCTCATGTGCCGTGAGCAAGCCGGGCGGAGCCTTCGTTCATGCCCCGCATATACGGCCTTTGTATTTATATGACAGGAGGGGCCGCCTATGCTCTATATTATGCGTCACGGCAAAACCGATTGGAATGAACTCCACAAGCTTCAGGGAAGAACCGACATCCCCCTCAACGATGAGGGACGCAGAATGGCCGGGGCTGTTCGGGAGGAATGTCGCAGCATCGGTTTTGATATCTGTTATTCCTCCCCGCTGAGGCGCGCCCTGGAAACCGCCCGCATCGCTCTTGAGGGTCTGAATGTTCCGATTCAGACCGATGAACGTCTGATGGAAATGAGTTTTGGCATATACGAGGGCACCGAGAATTCATTCGCAATTCCGGACTGCCCCATCAATGTTTTATTTCGGGATCCGGCTCACTACAATGCAGTGGAGGGTGGAGAGAGTCTGGCAGAATTGTATGAACGAACCGGATCCTTCTTGAACGAGATTGTGGAACCCGCCCTCCGCGAGGGCAAAAATGTTCTGATTGTCGGCCACGGAGCCATGAACTGCAGCATTGTCAGCCGGATTCGCCAGACGCCCGTGGAAGCATTCTGGGAAGTGGGTATCCCGAACTGTAAGCTCATCCGACTTCTCTGACTCATTGTGACAAACACACGAAACGGAAATGATGGAGAGAATATGTCCCCCAGAATAACAGATATGTCTACGATTGAAAACTATATGATGGACTGCACTCTCTGCCCCAGAAAATGCCACGCAAACCGCCTGGTCGGTCAGACGGGGTACTGCGGTCAGACTGCAATTGTTCACGCGGCTCGCGCCGCCCTGCACTTTTGGGAGGAGCCGGTTATCAGTGGCAAAAACGGCTCCGGTACTATTTTTTTCTCCGGCTGCAGTCTCCGATGTGTCTTCTGCCAGAATCACGAGATCGCCATCGGTGAAAACGGCTATCCGGTTACCGGAGAGCACCTTACGGAGCTCTTTTTCCGGTTGCGGGAAAAGGGGGCACACAACATCAATCTTGTCACTCCCTCTCATTTTGTACCACAGGTAGCCCTTGCAATCCGCAGTGCCAAGGATGCAGGCTTTTCCCTCCCCATCGTCTACAACACCGGAAGCTATGAAGAACCGGATACTTTGAAAATGCTGGAGGGACTGGTGGATATCTATCTCCCGGATTTCAAATACTTTGATCCGGCGATCAGCGCAAGATATGCAAATGCACCCGATTATTTTACCAAAGCCAGCGCCGCAATTGCAGAAATGTTCCGGCAGGTGGGGGAGCCGGTTCTGGCCTCATACCCCTCGCAGAACGCCGTCGAAGGCACAGACTCTGCCACGGCACAGTCCTCCTGCCTGCTCATGAAACGCGGCGTTATTGTCCGACATCTCCTGCTTCCGGGGCAGACAAAGGACTCCAAAAAAATCCTGCGCCACCTCCACAACACATATGGAGACCGTATCTATATCAGTATTCTGAATCAGTATACTCCCCTCCCCCACGTCTGCGATTTCCCGGAGATCCATCGCAAAGTTTCCGCCGAAGAGTACGATCGTGTAGTCTCCTTTGCCGAAAAGATCGGCATTGTCAACGGCTTTATTCAGGAGGGTGATGTGGCACAGGAGAGCTTCATCCCTGCATTCAACGGAGAGGGAATTCTGTCATAGGGATATCCGCATCATATAATAACCAAAATCCCCGCTACGCGCCGGCTCCTCCAGGCATTCAAAGCTCTCAAAGCCAAACATGACGGCAACCTGTTTTTCCCGTTCAAAATAATTCCCCGGAACACCGATATAATAGAATGCTTCATCCTTTCTCTTTTCCCGGGTTAAGATTAAATGTCTGTAATTGTAAAATCCATGCAGCAGAAAGCTATTGTTGACCAGACTGTAGTATTTTTCCGAAAGCACTACAAAATCCGACGGACCGATGGAAAGGTATTCCCGACTGTCTCCGAATGGAGTGATGTGCGGATACAGTTCTGAGAGCTGGTTCCATTTGTTGTCCCGCAGCGGATAACTTTTCTTCGACGAATTTTGCGCACCATCGTCCGCTCTTCCGGAAGACGGAGGGATGACCATTGGTTCCGGATCAGTCGCCTCTGCTGCCATCGAAGGGATGACCATTGGTTTCGGATCATCCGCTTCTGCCGCCACCGGTGGGATGCCCATTGGTTTCGGATCATCCGCTTCTGCCGCCACCGGAAGGTTATCTTCCGGCTCTGGGGTAAGCGCTTTCGCATCTGTCGCAAAGGTGCCTGTCGGCTCCGGCTCAACCGCCTTTGCAACTGTCGCAAAGGTGCCTGTCGGTTCCGGAGCGAACTCCTTTTGCTGCATCGGGGATGTGTAAGCTGCCTCCTTATCCTGCAGATGACACATGATCTCCCTGCCGGATGCAATCGGGATACGAATTGCCCTCAATTCCTCGTAGGAGATCCCTGTTCCATCCATGTTTTCACACCACATTCCGCGTTTCTGCGCAATTCCCTCACCGCGGAAAAACCGCAGATCACAGAGAACCGCTTCCTTCTTTCCAACCAAAAATACCTGACGGCTGTAGTTGTCCGTCACATGCATCCCGGTAACGTGCACCGTGATACTGCAATGTCCGTCCCGGCATTCCATTCGCACAAATCCGGCCCCATGCTGTTTTTCTCCATTCTCCATATAATCCAGATATCTTATTTTACGATCAGATCGCATAAAAACACCCCCACACAAGCTCCTTATAAAGCTTATGTGAGGGTTGTCCCTCTTATTCCATATTCTTTTCCATTACCCGTTACTCCAGGCTTTCCAGGTATTTCATATAGTTTACGACCATCAGGGCAATCTTAAAGGTGAGTGCGTCGTCGAAGCATCGAAGATCCAGCCCGGTGCTCTTCTGGATTTTCTCAATGCGATATACCAGCGTATTGCGGTGCACAAATAGCTGTCTTGAAGTCTCCGACACATTCAGATTGTTCTCAAAGAATTTGTTCAGTGTGTTCAGTGTCTCTTCATCCAGATCCGAGGGCACATTATCACCGAAAATTTCGTCGATAAAAATCTTGCAGAGATTGATCGGCAGCTGATAGATTAAGCGGCCGATCCCCAGCGCGCTGTATGCAATCACATTCTTCTCGGCGTAAAAGATCTTTCCTACATCCAGTGCCATCTTCGCTTCCTTGTAGGATTTGGAAACATCCTTAAGCTCGTGCACAACGGTTCCGTAGGCCACTTTCACATTGAGCATGGCTTCTGCATTCATCATACCGAGAATATTATCTGCCACATTCGCCATTTCTTCCGGTGTTCCGCCATTCTCCAGTGCCTTTATCAGGATCACACTGCTCTCGTCCACCGCCGTAATATAATCGCCACCCTGTGTGGAAAACATACCCTTCAACAATTCTGTGACAATTCCATCCTTTTCAAGCTTCGTCTCAATAAGAAAAACCGCCCGGGGAACCGTTACTTCGATATGCAGCTTCTTGGCGCGGTTATAGATATCCACCAAAAGCAGGTTATCCAACAGAAGATTCTGAAAGAAATTATTGCGATCAAACCGCTCTTTGTATGCAATGGCAAGATTCTGAATCTGGCATACAGCGATTTTCCCCACCATATAGACGTCATCGCTGACTCCCCTGGCCACCAGGACATAGAGGAGTTCGCCCTCATCCAATATTTTTAAAAGATGGTGTGTACCGATCACCTGACTGTCTGCAGGGGATGCTGCAAAACCGCTGATCAGGTCGGATGAAATATCCGATCTGTCCATCGTGGTTGCAACTACCGCACCGGAGAGATCATACACCCCCAAATCCACTTTCGTAATTGATTTTAATTCATCAAGGCTTGTCTGGATCGTCTGTCCCGAAATCATAATCCTTCGTCCCTTTCCGACCAATTATTTTCACATTACCCTATGTATCATAATAGCTTATTTTGTGGGCTTTCGCAAGCAAAAACAGCACTGTTAACTATTGAAGATCCTGAAACGTATAAAACTTAAAGTGTCGCTTCTTCGCCTCCTTTAACAGGAATTCCAGGCGATCCGGAGTTATCGCCCAGGATCCGTCAGCAATCGCGTGAGAGTACATTGAAACAACCGTACCATCATCACATGCAGCCAATCCATCCAGCATATTGATGACCTTATTCTGATAATCTTCATCGCTCTCATAATTGATATTATCCAGAGAACGGGATTCTATAAACCCTCCCTTTACATCCTTTTTGTATACTCCGCGGTAGTGATAAGCTCCTCTCAGAGTATCATAGTATTTCAGGAGTTCTTCGTTCATCCAGTCTTCGTAAGCTCCCTGGGGATATGCAAAGGACGTCAGTTGATATCCTGCGGCTTCAAATACCTCCAGCGGAGCAATTGCCTGCTCGTAGAATTCCGACTTATCCAGTCCTATCAGATTCTTATGTCCTGCGGTGTGGTAGCCGATTTCGTGTCCCCGTGCAATCGCATTATCGCAAAACGATGTAGGTTCCGTAGCACATATAAAAAAAGTAACCTTTGCATCATATTTATCAAAAAGGTCAAATGCCGCTTCCCAGGTTTCCGCAGAATAGTCATCAAATGCAAGTAGAATCCCCTTTTGATTTTTCCCGTGTCTTTGGATTGCCAGGATCGTACCCGCAATTCCCAGACAACAGATGAACACAAGGATCAAAAATCCTGTAATTTTCTTGTTCTTTATTATCTCTCTCATTTACGTTTTTCTTAATATGAAAACAGGGGATGCTTTCGCATCCCCTGTCGGTTAACTGACTAGTTGGTGATAACGTGCTCAGTCTCTTTGTCGAATACGTGGATCTTCTCAACATCGAAAGCGAACTTAACAACATCGCCGGGTCTTGCAGTTGTACGGGAATCAACTCTTGCAGTGATCGGGAACTCGTCAAGATCAAAGTACAGATATACTTCAGCACCAAGCAGCTCGTATACCTTTACGCTGGATTCGAATACGCTCTGAGGAGAGGACTCAATGAACATCTCGGAGTCATATACATCCTCGGGACGAATACCGAAAGTAACAACCTTTCCGTCATAGCCACCCTCGATCAGCTTCTTGGATTTAGCGGGAGGAAGAGGAATGCTGTGGCCTGCAACCTGAAGGGAAGCAACCTCGCCCTCTACCTTAACGGTAGCATCCAGGAAGTTCATCTGAGGAGATCCCATGAAGCCTGCAACGAACAGGTTCTGAGGACGCTCATACAGATTCTGAGGAGTGTCAACCTGCTGGATAACACCATCCTTCATAACAACGATTCTGGTACCCAGGGTCATAGCCTCGGTCTGGTCATGGGTTACGTAGATGATGGTGGTGCCCAGTCTCTGATGCAGCTTAGCGATCTCAATTCTCATCTGTACACGCAGCTTTGCATCCAAGTTGGAAAGAGGCTCATCCATCAGGAATACTTTAGGGTTACGAACGATTGCACGACCCATAGCTACACGCTGTCTCTGACCACCGGACAGAGCCTTGGGCTTACGATCAAGAAGAGGAGTCAGATCCAGGATTCTTGCAGCTTCCTTAACCATCTTATCGATCTGATCCTTGGGAACCTTTCTCAGCTTAAGTCCGAATGCCATATTGTCATATACGGACATATGAGGATACAGAGCGTAGTTCTGGAATACCATTGCGATATCTCTATCCTTGGGCTCTACATCGTTAACCACTCTGTCACCGATCTTCAGTTCACCGGAGGAAATATCCTCCAAACCTGCGATCATACGAAGGGTAGTGGACTTACCACATCCGGAAGGACCTACGAAAATAATAAACTCCTGATCTGCGATCTCAAGGCTGAAGTCCTTAACGGCTTCAAAGCCATTAGGATATACCTTGCAGATGTTCTTCAAAGACAAACTTGCCATGGCAGAAACTCCTTTCATTTGAAAAAGCTTTTTGGTATCTTTGGTGCATATATCACAGCACCTCACTGTGTCTAGTATAACGAAAAAAAGAATTGAACGCCATACCATTATTTCACAAAGATTTTGAACCAGTTTGTAAAATTTGCTTATAAACTCCTTTTGGGGTTCGATAACTTGTCATCTTGTACAAAAAAGCAAATATTTCTTAGTCATAATATACAATTAATGAACCGTAACATCGGATTCGATTAGGGATTCATCCAACTCATCCCTGAAAATGCGATCATCCTCTCCGCTCTCCTCGACTTCCCCGGTCTCCCCTTCGGTTGCAGCCAGGATCTGATCCTCAAGCTTCTGAAAGAATTTGTTGTACAGAAGCGCAGAGGCATACGCCGGGAAGGAAAGGCAGAACAGTATGGTAATCGGAATCAGAGATTCCGATATCAATATCAGCAATATGGGAACTGCTGCTGAGAGAATCATCAGAATCGTCTTGGGGAACTGCATCAGACTGATCAGAAATGCATTTTTAAGAGTTCTTCTGATGGTGTTGTCAAATTTTGCCAGGATCGGGAATGCGAAGGTGAAAGTAAAGGTGGTCAGCACGGCAACCACCAGCACCATGATCCGTAGCACAAAATGAAACTCAATCCCGGAGTTCTGCATGATGTAGATATCACCCACGATGACAATTCCCACAACCAAAAAAATCAACCACAGAAGGACACCTTGTTTGAAATTCTCCTTGAAGGATTTAAAGAATCCTCTCACAATGTAGCATTCCTCATCTCGCACAATCTTAAGAGCCACATAATGCAGTGCGGTCAGAGAAGGTCCGATCGTTATAATCGGAATACAGCAGATCAGAGCAACGACATTGACAATCATCAGATCTGCCATTTTACCCAGAGCAACCATCAACGGGCTGTCTAAATTAAATAATTTCATATGAATCTCCATTCCGAGAACGTTATCGTTTCGGGCTTGTTTGTGACGTTCTCGGCACAAATAGCCGTGTAAGAATCAAAACAACGGTTTTTTCATGGGGGTGACCCGGATTCCCGCAATCTGCTCCTCCTCACGAATCTTGGTAAATCCGATTCTCTCATAAAATCCGATCGCATAGGGAGCAGCGCGCAGAACAATCTCCGTTGCATCCGTCGTCCTCTTCAGATAATCACACAGACAGTCCATCAGCCTGCGGCCGATTCCCCTGCGATGATATTCCTCATCCACAAACAGAAGCGACAGATAATTACAGTTTCGCATCGATGCGGCACCGACTATCCGATCTCCGTCATGCGCCAGAAGCAGTTTATAACTGCCTCTCAAGAAGGATTGGTAAAGCCCGTCATCCGTCACAAACTCAAAGAAATTGCGAATGCCTTCCTCCGTGTAGTCGCCTGCTTCAAACTTTAAATATGTCTTCCAGATCATCTGCATTGCCTCCGGCCACTCCTTTGGCAATGCCCAGTCAATCCGGTACGGGAACTCTTCCTGCATCACAGTGATTCGCCTCAACCTTCCGTCAAGTCTGACTCATAACCTTCCTGTCGATCCAATCACAGATATCCTGCATGACCGTCTCACGATCATCCTCGTTTAAAAGCTCATGCCGATCCCCTTCGTAGAGCTTCTTCTCCACATTCTTGAGCCCTGCTTCCGTCAGAGAATCGTATGCCGCCTGTACACCGGCTCCGTAGTCGCCCACCGGATCCTCCGCACCGGATATCATCAAAATCGGCAGATCGGCGGGAATTTGTGCTAAATTCTCTTTTTTGTGGAGTCGGTCAATCAATTCAAACAGCGTGCGGAATCCGTTTACCGTAAAAACAAAACCACACATCGGATCTTCGTCGTAGCGCTCCACATTGCTCCGGTTTGCGCTCAGCCACGCATTTTCGCTGACCGGATTCTCCACTCTCTTATTGTAGGAGCCAAAGCAGGCGCGGTTGATGAATCCGCTCACATGCCGGTCGCCGCAAAAAAGCCTGATCACCGCTGCTGTCGCCTTGGAGGCAAGGAGCAGCGCTTTGGAAGGCATGCCGGTTCCCATGATGACGGCACCGGAGATACCGGTTGCGTACTTACACAGATAATTGCGCAAAATGAACGATCCCATGCTGTGTCCGACGATCACGTACGGCACCTGCGGATAAAGTTCCTGCGTCATTTTCTTCAGTCTGTGCACATCCCGGACAACTACCGTAGCAGGATCCTGTTCACAGAAGTATCCGAAGTTGCCGCCCTCAGGAACGGATTTACCATGTCCCAGATGATCATCCCCGGTCACCACAAAGCCCCTCGCGGTCAGAAATTCCGCAAACTCTTCATAACGTTCCACATATTCCGACATGCCGTGAACAATCTGGACAACTCCTCTGACCACGCCTTCATCCGGTGTATACCGCAGGGCGTGAAGCTTGGTCTTTCCATCTCTGGAATCAAACCAAAGTTCTTCTTTTTTCATTTCGCCGTCCCCCGTTATCTTTCTTTTGGTACATTGTACCTATCCAGTATAGCACACTTTTTCGCCAAAGAAATACTTTTTCGCCTGTTTATAATACTTTAATACCTCCGGATGATTGATCCCGGAGGTATTTTTGAACAACTTCCTCTTTTGATTAGCAGATCTCCGCTCCGGCAGGCATATCCTTCTCCGGCTTCATAAGAGCCAGATTGCCGTCCGCATCCTCTGCACACAGAAGCATTCCCTCCGAGAGAACACCGGCTAGTGTTGCAGGCTTGAGATTCACTAACACCATAACCTTCTTGCCCACCATCTCCTCGGGAGAATAGTGTGCCTTGATCCCGGATACAATCTGCTTCACTTGGTTACCGATTCTCACCTGACTGCAGAGGAGCTTCTTGGATTTCGGAACCGCTTCACAGGCAATGATCTCGCCCACCTGAAACTGCAGCTTTGCAAAGTCCTCATAGCTGATCTCTTCCTTGGGGTCAATGTCAATCACCGCTTCCGGGACAGATGTTTCCCCGGCATCCTGTGCAGCCTGTGCGGACTGAATCATAGCCTCACGGATTTCTTCTTCCCTTGCGGCAACCGCCTTACTGTCAATACGGGCAAATAGGATTTCCGGTGCGTCTGTCACACTGGTTCCGCTCTCATACAATCCGAACTCTTCCAGGCGTTCGAAATCCCGCAGAGTTGTGTTCAACTGAGCTGCAATCTTCTGTGCGGTCTCAGGCATATAGGGCTCCAGCAGGGACGCTCCGATCACAATGCCTTCCACAAGATTATACAGAACCGTGGACAGCCGATCCCTGCCGGCTTCGTCTTTTGCAAGTACCCAGGGCTCGGTCTCATCAATGTATTTGTTACATCTTTTGAAAATTGCAAAGATTTCGGTCATTGCATCGGCGACGCGAAGGCTCTCCATTTTCTCTGCCACCTTCGCATAGGCACCGGTCACCGTCTTCTTTAAGTCCTCGTCAATTTTGCTGTCATTCGGGGAGCGCTGTACTCCCTTATCGCAGACCACACCCCCAAAATACTTGTTGGTCATTGCAATGGTACGGTTTACCAGATTTCCCAGGGTATTAGCCAGATCGGAATTGGTGCGTTCCGCGACAAGATCCCATGTGACATTACCGTCATTTTCAAAGGGCATCTCGTGCAGCACATAATAACGCACCGCATCAACACCGAAAAAATCCACCAGATCATCCGCATAGATCACATTTCCTCTGGATTTGCTCATCTTATCCGTCCCGGTGAGCAGCCAGGGATGACCGAACACCTGCTTCGGCAGAGGCTCACCCAGCGCCATCAGGAAAATCGGCCAATAGATGGTATGGAAACGAATGATATCCTTGCCAATCAGGTGAAGATCTGCAGGCCAGAGTTTATGATACTGCTGTGTGCTGGCACCGTCCGCATCATAACCGATTCCGGTAATATAGTTGGTCAGCGCATCCAGCCATACATACACCACGTGTCTGTCATCAAAGTCTACCGGGATACCCCATTTGAAGGAGGTTCTGGAAACGCACAGATCCTGCAGACCGGGCAGCAGGAAGTTGTTCATCATCTCGTTCTTGCGGGATACCGGCTGGATAAACTCCGGATGTTCGTTGATATGCTTAATCAGGCGATCCGCATATTTGCTCATGCGGAAGAAATACGCTTCCTCCTTGGCAGGCTTGACTTCTCTGCCGCAATCGGGGCATTTCCCGTCCACCAGCTGGGACTCCGTCCAGAAGGACTCACAGGGGGTACAGTACAAACCCTCGTAGGCTCCCTTGTAAATGTCACCCTGATCATAGAGTCGCTTAAATATTTTCTGTACCTGTCTCTCATGATCGGGATCGGTTGTACGGATGAACTTGTCATAGGAAATGTTCAGCATATCACACATTCCGCGGATCACTCCGGCAACTTCATCTACAAACTCCTTGGGCGACACACCGGCATCCTTTGCCTTGATTTCAATCTTCTGACCATGCTCGTCCGTTCCGGTCTGGAAGAAAACATCATAGCCCTCTTTTCTCTTGAAACGGGCAATGCTGTCTGCCAGTACGATTTCATAGTTATTGCCGATGTGCGGCTTTCCGGACGTATAGGCAATCGCAGTTGTCAAATAATACTTTCCCTTTTTTTCCACTGTCTTCTTCTCCTACTATTTCTTTCTATATTGCAAAAACCCGTCTTCTTAAAGTACGCTTTTGCACTCTTAAGAAGACGGGCTGTATGCTCGTGCTACCACTTCTCTTCGTGTGCACCTCGCGATACACACCTCTCCGGGTCAATAACCCTATCCGCTGTAACAGGCGGAACCTGTCGCAATCTTACCACT
>CAMAGI010000006.1 GCA_945833775.1 uncultured Lachnospiraceae bacterium | reverse complement strand
TCCTCGTTTGCAACGCCGATGATGATATTCTGCTCAGAGGAGCCCTGGTCGATCATTTTGACATTTACGTTATAATGCGCCAGCGCCGAGAAGATTCTGCCCGCCGTTCCGCGCATGGATTTCATGCCGCGTCCCACCACAGCGATCAGAGCAAGATCGGACTCTATCTCAATGGAATCCGGCTTTGCCAGTCTGTGAATGCCCGCAACCACCTGCTGCTCCTTATACATAAACTCATCCTGATGTACAAACACAGTCATGGTGTCAATACCGGAGGGAACATGTTCGAAGGAGATGCCGTTTTCCTCGAATGCCTGAAGAATCTTGCGGCCGAAGCCGATCTCGGAGTTCATCATATCCTTCTCAATATTGATGGAGCAAAAGCCCTTCTTGCCCGCAATGCCGGTGATGACATACTTGGACTTCTGACAGGTGCTTCCCACGATCCAGGTACCTGCGTCCTCAGGAGCATTGGTATTGCGGATATTGATGGGAATACCCTGCTGGCGCACGGGGAAGATGGCATCCTCATGAAGCACGGTGAAGCCCATGTATGCCAGCTCCCGCAGTTCCTTGTAGGTTACCACTTCAATGGATACGGGGTTATCGATAATTCTGGGATCCGCCACCAGAATACCGGATACATCCGTCCAGTTCTCATAGACATCCGCCTGAGCAGCCTTGGCAACAATGGAACCGGTGATATCGGAGCCTCCCCGGGAAAAGGTCTTCACCACTCCGTCGGGAAGTGAGCCGTAGAAGCCGGGAACAACCGCATTCTTACATTTCTTTAATCTGGCGGACAGCACCTTGTTTGTCTTTTCCGGATCAAACTCACCGTTTGCATCAAAAAAGATCACCTCCGCCGCATCAATAAAGTCAAATCCAAGGTATGCCGCCATGATGATACCGTTTAAATACTCTCCCCTGGATGCGGCATAGTTGCTTCCGGCTTTGTCCTTAAAGTTCTTCTCAATGGTCTGAAATTCCTTCTCCAGACTGATGGTCAGTCCGAGACCGTCGATAATCTCCTGATAACGGTCCTTGATCTTGGAAAGGGACTCAGAGAAGTCTTTTCCCTCCTCTGCCAGCGCATAACAGGCATAAAGCATATCCGTAACCTTGGTATCCTCCTTGAAGCGCTTGCCGGGTGCGGATGGAACCACATACTTTCTCTCCTGCTGCGCGCGAATGATATCGCCCACCTTTTTAAACTGCTCCGCACTTGCAAGGGAGCTTCCGCCAAATTTTACAACCTTAGACATAACTGTATCTCCTATATTTATTTTTCAAATAATCTGTTGATAATCTCGTGCCCCTGTGCGACAAAGTTACCGCTGGCACGTCCCTCTTCCTCGTTGTAATTCCAGGTATGCTCCTGCGGCTTTGTACTGTCATAGAGCAGATAGGGAACCGAATCGGAGGTATGGGTGCGGACACGGATCGGGGTGGGATGATCCGGCAGAACCAGCATGCGAAAATCCACGCCTGCTGCCGAAAGTCTCTCCACAGCAGGGCCGATCACGCGGGTATCCAGATATTCGATAGCCTGTACCTTTCGTTCTACGCTGCCCTGATGGCCCATCTCATCGGGTGCCTCCACATGAATGTAGGAAAAATCGTATCCATCCTCGGTGAGTGCTTTGACAGCCGCATCCACTTTTCCCTCATAGTTGGTGTTAAGACCGCCGTTGGCGCCCTCTACCAGTGCAACGCCCATCCCGGCACCGACTGCAATTCCCTTCAGAAGATCCACAGCGGAAACCATCATACCCTTCTTTCCGGTCTTTTCCTCAAAAGAGACCAAAGCGGGTTTTGTACCGGCGCCCCAGAACCAACAACAGTTTGCAGGATTCAGTCCCCGTTTCTTGCGCTCCACGTTGATGGGATGGTCCTTTAAAATTTCATAGCTTCGGCGCATCATACGGTTGAGGTTCTCATCCGCGGGGAGATACTGTCCGATGGTCTGTCCGAGTACATCGTGAGGCTGGGTCAGTTCGATTACCTTACCGCCGCTCCAGATCAGACAGTGGCGGTAGCTGGTTCCCACATAGAATTTGTACGTCTCGTTCTGCAACTGCTTTGCCACTTCGTTTAGCAGGATAGCGCAGTCCTCCGTGCTGATCTCGGAAGAACTGTGATCGATGATGGTCTGCTCCTCAAACGCAACATTCTCCTCGGAGATCGTCACAATATTGCAGCGAAGCGCGATATCCGTATCCTTCATGGGCACACCGATGCTGAGTGCCTCGAGGGGAGATCTTCCGGAGTAATACTTCCTGGGATCGTATCCCATAACAGAGAGATTTGCCGTATCACTTCCGGGCTTCATTCCGTCGGGAATGGTATGCACCATGCCAACCTCGGAAAGCTTGCTCAGTCTGTCCAGATTGGGGGTCTTCGCATACGCTAAAGGTGTCTTTCCTCCCAATGCTTCTATGGGTTCATCGGCCATGCCGTCTCCCAGAACAACAAGATATTTCATACCTGTTCCTCCTCGTTTCCTGTCTTATGTTGTACCTGAATACTTACGAAAAGATCCGGATTCTTCCCAGAGCCGTATCGCCCAGCTTCTCATAGGAAGAAAGGAAATCTTTCTCTTTTATAACAGGTGTTATATATCCGACATCCGCGCTTCTTCCGGGCAGTCGTATCAGATCACCGGAGCCGAAGAGTTCATTCAGTCTGCCGCTTCCCGCAGGACAATCCTTGACCCGCACAAAAAAGCTTCTCTCACTTTCGGCAACATCCAGAAGTTTCACCTCTTCTTCATCCCAGAAGCACATAATCACTCTGCCGGGATGTCTTGCACAGTCTACAACGTCCGATACAACTGCGCTGGCGGTGGGAAGCTTTCCTGCGCCTCTCCCGTAATACATGGAATCTCCCAGCATATTGCCGGTCACGAAGACGGCATTGTACACATCGTTTACCATCGCCAGGGGATGCTGCTTGTCAATCACAAAGGGCGCTACCATGGTGAGTGCACTGTCTTCGTCAATGGCACGGCTCATGGCGAGAAGTTTGATGGATTTGCCTAAGGCATTCATGTAGCAGAAATCATCCGCCGCAATCCGGGTGATACCCTCCGTGAAAATGTGCTCGGAGTTCACATTTTTTCCCATCATCAGAGAGGAGAGAATTGCCACCTTTCGGCAGGCATCGTACCCCTCCACATCGGCTTCGGGATTGCGCTCCGCATACCCTTTCTCCTGAGCCTCCTTTAGGACCGTATCAAAGTCAGCTCCCTCTTTCTCCATCTTGGTCAGGATATAGTTGGTGGTTCCGTTCAAAATACCGGTGACTGCCTCAATCTTCTCCGCGGTCAGGGAATAGTTGAGCGGCCGGATAATGGGAATACCGCCGCCTACGCTGGCTTCGAACAGGTAGTTACAGCTGTGTGCCTTCGCAATCTTAAGTAACTCGGGACCGTGCTTTGCAACCAGTTCCTTATTGGAGGTACATACGCTCTTTCCTCTTTCCAGAGCGGCCTTGGTAAACTGATAAGCCGCACCGACACCTCCCATCGTCTCACAGAGAATGGTCACCTCGGGGTCTTCTAGAATTCGGTCAAAATCGTGAATCACACGGTCCGCATAGGGATCCCCGGGAAACTCGCGAAGATCCAGAATGTATTTCACATTCAGCTCCTGGGCGGACTTTTTGTTCACCATGTCCTTATTCTTCTCAATTACCTCCACAACACCGCTACCAACGGTGCCGTAGCCCAAAACTGCGATCTGTACCATAAATTATTCTCCCTTTCGTGGAATTGTTCTATACCTGCTTCCTTTGTCGCTTTGTTCCGTGTCTTCAATGCGGCACGGCAGGGTATTTACTCACGTGCCAGAATCTTGACGTGATGAACACCCTTTTGTTGTTCCATTTTCTCAATCATACGGCTGATGTCCCCGGTATCCTTCAACACCTGAACGCTTAAGCTTAAGGATGCGACCCCGTTGATCGGAATACTCTGATGGATGGTTAAGATATTTGCGTGATATTCCGCAATGACCTTCAGCACATCCGATAAAAGCCCGGATTCATCATCCATCTGGAAGGTAAGAGTGATTGTTGTTCCCTGGGAATTGTCATGAAACTGGAAAATGTCATCCTTGTACTTATAAAAAGAACTGCGGCTGATACCAACCGCATCAACCGCTTCCTGAACCGTCAGAACCTTCTCTGACTCCAGAAGCCGCTTCGCTTCAACTACCTTCAAAAGTACCTCGGGGACCGCCTTCTTGGTCACCACAAAATACCCGGTCGTTTCTCCCATACTTGCATCCTCATTATGTTTTTGTAACGTGGACATTTGTTTGCCGACGAAAGATATTCTAGCACAGTCATTTCCATTTCACAACCCCCAATTTTCCCAAAAAAGAGGATTCCCTTCGGGGATTTCTGTGGAAAATGTCAAAAAGAAATCCGACCCTCTCCGAAAAGAGGGTCGGACGGCTTTCATCCATATGATTGTCCCGATCGGGTATTATTGGCACAACGGATACTTGTCAGTGAGACCCTGAACGATGGCCCGAGCCTCGGCTACCTTTTCCTCGCCACCCTTGATCACCATGGCAATAGCCTCAGCGATTCTGTCCATATCCTCCGTATTCATACCTCTGCTGGTAACGGCAGGGGTTCCCAGACGTACACCACTGGTTACAAAAGGAGACTGGGGATCGTTGGGAATGGTGTTCTTGTTGCAGGTGATATGGGCTGCATCGAGGAGTTTTTCAACAGCCTTGCCGGTGAGCCCGAAATTGGTCAGGTCAACCAGCATCAGGTGATTGTCCGTACCACCGGAAACAATCTTGATACCGCGGCTCATAAGTCCGTTACAAAGAGCCTGAGCGTTGTCGATAATGCCCTTCTGATAGGCCTTGAAGTCATCCGTCAGAGCCTCCTTGAAGCAGACCGCCTTTGCTGCGATCACATGCATCAGCGGGCCACCCTGAATGCCGGGGAAGATTGCCTTATTGAAATTGTACTTGGCATTGACCTCGTTACTGGAGAGGATCAGACCTCCTCTGGGACCACGCAGAGTCTTATGGGTAGTCGTGGTGGTGACATCCGCATAGGGAATGGGGCTGGGATGAAGGCCCGCCGCAACAAGGCCTGCAATGTGTGCCATATCCACCATCAAAACCGCGCCGACCTCATCCGCAACTTCGCGGAACTTTTTGAAATCGATGGTGCGGGCATACGCGGAAGCGCCTGCGATGATCAGCTTGGGTCTGGACTCCAGAGCCAGCTCGCGAAGCTTATCGTAATCGATAAATCCGTCGTCATTCACACCGTAGGGTACAATTTTAAAGTATTTACCGGACATATTCACCGGACTTCCGTGAGTCAGATGTCCGCCGTGATCCAGATTCATACCCATAATGGTGTCGCCGGGGTTGCAAATTGCAAACTGTACAGCCATGTTCGCCTGTGCTCCGGAGTGGGGCTGAACGTTTGCATATTCGCAGCCGAACAGCTGCTTTGCTCGCTCGATGGCAAGGTTCTCCACCACATCCACGCAGTCACAGCCGCCGTAGTATCTCTTTCCGGGATATCCTTCCGCATATTTATTGGTAAGAGGGCTTCCCATTGCTGCCATAACAGCTTTGCTGACCCAGTTCTCGGATGCGATCAGCTCGATATGGCTGTTCTGACGCTCCTGCTCGTCGACGATCGCCTGTGCGATCTCGGGATCTACATTTCTGACTTCGTCCAGTGAATACATCGTTTCCTCCTTTATCTTCCAAAGAAAATAGCCGAGCGCACTGCGCCACTGCACAGCGTTTTCGTGTTCACGGGAATTATATCACAGATTCCCGGGAAAGCAAACAAAAATAATTACAGTCTGTTCTTTTATGCAAAAATATGCTATATTTGTTACGGTTTAAAACTTACGCAATTGTCTTCTCATAAGGGAATAGACCCGGATGACAAACCATATATTTACTATCCGGGTAGTTTACCGACCGCACCCCACACCATACTTAGGAGGAATTATGTATCAGATTATTGTCAATCCCGCTTCCTGCTCCGGTAAAAGTTTACGGATCTGGAGAGAGCAGGTGGAACCCGCTCTCTTAAATGAACAGATTGAATACACGGTTCATTTTTCCGAAAAGGCAGGCGATGTCGCACGTATCGCGGCCGAACTGACATCCCCTTCGGAGGGAGAACTTAACGCCGCTGATTTCCGTGATCCGCAGCGAATGATTATTCTGGGCGGAGATGGAACCATGAATGAATTTCTGCAGGGAATAGCGGATACCTCCCGCATCATCCTCGGATATGTTCCCACCGGTTCCAGCAACGATCTGGCAAGAGATCTGGGAATCCCCAAGAATCCGAGGGAGGCACTGGATTTGATTCTTCACACCGGCACCCCCTGCCGCATGGATATGGGTGAGGTGACCTTCGACAGCGGTGAACGGCGACGGTTCGCGGTCAGCTGCGGCATCGGTTTTGACGCTGCGGTCTGTGCGGAAGCCAATCGCTCCAAGATTAAAAACGGCTTCAACCGGATCGGTCTGGGAAAATTAACCTACCTGGGCATCGCTCTCAAACAACTCTTCACGGCTAAGGCCGTATCCTGTCGCCTGTCCATGGACGGCAATGCCCCGGTCTCTATTCACAGGATACTCTTCATCGCCGGTATGCTGCACCGCTACGAGGGCGGAGGATTTATGTTCTGCCCGGACGCCACCGGGTGCGAGGGACGCTTCCATCTCTGTGCGGTGGGCGATATTTCCAAGGGTCTGATTCTGTGGGCATTGCCCACCGCCTTCTCCGGCAAACATTATCGTTATGACGGCATCACCCCCTACACGGCTCAAAGCTACCGTATAGAGACCAGCGAGCCGCTCTGGGTACATACCGACGGCGAGGCATTCCGTAAAGCAGACGCTCTCACGGTTGTGTGCAAGAAGGACAGTTTACTCATCATTCGCCCATAGAATGGGTTTTCGGAGCGAACGAATTCTGAAGCTTTTCTTAAAAATTCTTCAGAAAACAGAAAAATGATTGCTTTTTTCTTTTGTCGTGATATAGTGAGTAGTGGTTTGGGACTTTGCTCCCTTTCCGGGGAGGATCGTATCAGATGAGAGATCAAGCGGATGCGAAAGCGTCTGCGAAATGAGGATTTATTATGAAAAAAAGCAAGCAACTATACACGAAATATCGACATCTGTTTGTATGCATCATCTATTTTATATTCTACATGACAGTCTTCTGTTATGCAGAACAGAAGGTGACCAAGAATTACCAGGTGATTCACATGGGAATTGATGACTACATCCCGTTCTGCGAGGTGTTCATTATCCCCTACATTCTCTGGTTCGGTTATGTGGCTCTGTCGGTTCTCTACTTTGGATTTACGTCAAAGGATGACTATTACCGCACCTGCCTGTTTTTGTTTACCGGCATGACGGTATTTCTCGTCGTGTCACTGCTGTTTCCCAACGGGCACCATCTTCGTCCCACAGAGTTTCCCAGGGACAATGTTTTCACCCATATGGTAGCGGCATTGTACAGGACGGATACCCCGACCAATCTCTGGCCCAGTATCCACGTTTACAACTCGCTGGGGGTACACTTTGCAATCATGCACAGCAGACAGTTTGAGCATAAGAGATCCGTGCGGATCGGATCCTTTCTCCTCTGCAGCCTGATTATTCTCTCCACCGTATTTTTGAAGCAGCATTCCATGTTTGATGTGCTTACCGCCTTTGTCATGGCAGCGATCATGTATGCAGTTGTCTATCGGTACGATCTGATCGGTCAGTTCCAGTCCGGTGACAAGCGTCACAAAGTAAAGACACAGGTAGGTTGACCCCGTAAAGTTTTAATCCCCGGATGTCTCAACGATGAGAATATCCGGGGATTTTGTATTGTCCCTTTTTCACAGGGCAGCTTAATTGAATTTAAAAACTTTCTGACAGATCTTATAGGCGTCAACCGAAATCTTCCTTCCGCCGCGACCGGGCAGGTTCATGGTTCCTCCCATGAGTCCGTTTCGCAGATAGCGGTAGAGGGACTTGTCCTTACTCTTCAGATACTCCCACAGCTGCGCCTTTTTTTCCAGGTTTTCCGAAGTTCCGGAACGAATCAGCAGTACGGAGGATACCGTTGTGATAATCTCCAGATAATTGCGCATGTATTGGAACAATCGCTTGTTTCCCATAATCTCCTGTTTCTTCTCCACCAGATAATCAATCATGATTTTGTTGACCTTGATCTGCTGGTCGATGCGTGAGATCATAACCTGCTCATTCACGGACTGATCTTCTCTTCCGATGTAGTAGCGGTAAAAATTGACGTCCAGATAGTACAGATTCTTCACATAGGGCAGAGGTTCAAACACATAGAGGTTGTCCACGTAGAAGGTATGCTCGGGAAGCCGGATACCATTCTCCTGCAAGAGCTTGGTGCGGAAAATTACGGAATGCATCAGAATATAGTGTCCCTTGAGAAAATGGTGGCAATCCGACCAGGTAAAGAGCTGATCCTTGGGAAGAATGTGGCGGTAATGCATCACCTTCTTGCGTTTCTCGCCTTCCTTTTCATAGACAAAATTGCTGACCAGCATGTCCAGAACCCGTGCGCCTCCCGTAAGTTCGCGCAGCTTGTCCAGGATCTGCAGATAAGCTTCCTCCTTCACCCAGTCATCGCTGTCCACGACCTTAAAATAAAGACCGGTGGCATTTTCGATACCGACGTTTACCGCAGAGCCATGACCGCCGTTCTCTTTGTGTATTGCCTTGACAATGGTGGGATATCTGCAGGCATAGGCATCCGCAATCGCAGCGGTATTATCCCTGGTGGAACCATCGTCCACGATCAGGATCTCCACATCCTCCCCTCCGATCAGAAGAGACTCCACACAATTTTTCATGTAATTCTCCGAGTTGTAACAGGGAATCACTACGGATAATAATTTCATGTTTCTTCCTCCATTCTCTCTCTGCCCAATTTCATGGACAAAAGTCTTGTGTATGCCGAATAGGCCGCCGGTATGGGATAACGATCCTTCGTCTCCTGCGGATCAATGTAAATCCAATCGGAAAACGCCCCCTTCGCAGGATGGCGCTCCAGCTCATCCGCCCAGACCATGTAACCCTTCATATGCCATTCTCTGTGGGAGAAAATATGCTTTGCATCCTCCAGAGGGACAATTCTCACAATCCGAAATCCCTGCCTGGACAGATATTGAACCACCGCGTCCGCACTGCAAAACCCCTCCAGAAAGGGAAATTCATACATCCCCGCAAGCAGCCCACTGTCCGGGCGCTTTCGCACCGCGGTCCGGTTTTCATCCCGAATGATCAGCACCGTCATCTCCTCAATTTTGCGGGGTGTGGGCCCTGCCTTTATGGGATAGTCCGTCTCCTCCCCATCCCGATGGGCAAGACAGATTTCCCGAAGGGGACAGTCTGTGCAATGGGGGGTTCCGTTTGGCACACAAACGCAGGCTCCAAGCTCCATAAGCGCCTGATTAAAGGCACCGGGGCAATCCTTTGGCATCACCTGCAGCAATTCAGTCTCCACGGAAGTCCTCACCCTCGCCTCCGAGACTGCCCGGTCGTCCTTGCGCACACGGGACAGCACACGAAGGACATTGCCGTCCACTGCCGGCACAGGCTTTCCAAAGGCGATGGATGCGATGGCACCCGCCGTATAACTTCCGATTCCGGGAAGCCGAATCAATTCCTCATAGGTATCCGGCATAAGGCCTTCGTGGTTGTGCATAATCTCCACTGCCGCCCGCTGCAGATTCCGTACCCGGTTATAATATCCCAGCCCCTCCCAGAGTTTTAACAGTGTTTCCTCCTCCGCCTCCGCCAGCGATGCAATATCCGGAAGAGCGCTGATAAAGCGCTCAAAATATGGCTTCACAGCCTCCACACGGGTCTGCTGCAGCATGATCTCCGACACCCACACATAGTAGGGGAGCGGATTGCTGCGCCAGGGCAGCTTCCGGTGTCCCTGTTCATACCAGGGCACCAGACGCTGCACGACCTTGCGAAGTCTCTCTGTATCCGAAAAGCGCGGGGCGTTCTGTGCCGCCATCTGCTCCTTCCGGGTCAGATAAACCGGAACCGGCTCATGCAGAACAAGGGAATCCGGTTCCACAAGACAATCGAAGGCGAGAATCTCCACGCCCGCTTTGCGCGCTTTCACCAACGCCTCGCCAAACTGCGCATGGGTCTCGTAATTGGGCATCAGGAAACGCACGCCCTCCATCTGTATCACAAAAACCACAAAAACCCGGTAACCTGCCTTTGCGGCGGCTGCCAGTTCTTCCACATGCTTTACGGCGCGCTCCGAGGGAGCATCCGGGAAGCGAACAATTCCGTCATCCTCCAGTGTCACACCCTTGACTTCCAGAAAGATTTTCTCCGTGTCGGTCTCCACATAGAAATCAAAGCGGGAATTGCCATACACGGTCTCCGGGCGGATCAGCCGGACGTTCTCAAATGCTTTACCGCTCGCCAGCCACTCGCCCACCACCTTGTTGGGGGCCTGGGAATCCATATTAATGGTACGTCCGTTCTTTTGTACCGCGATCAGATCATAGGCGGTTGCCCTCTTCGGATTGTCCCCCTTCTCCAGGTAAACGGCAGCGCCGGAAACCAATAGTTCCCGGCATCGCCCGGTATTTTTCACATGTACCCGCTCCCGCTTTCCGTTGAGAAGTACGTAAGCGATGAAGCGGTTCGGCCGTTCGATAAACTCAGCCTGTACGATCTTGGAATACTTCATATTCTCTGTTCTCTCTCTTTTTGCTGCGATAGGGAACCCTGGCTGCCGGAACGGCCTGTGCCGCGTTCTGGGTATGTACGGACTGATCGTCAAAGAAGATCTGAGCCCCGAATGCGCGCAGCACCTCCCGCTTTTCCACACCGCCTAAAAAGAACGCCTCATCCACCCTCACATTCCAGGACCGCAATGTGCGAATCACACGTTCATGGGCGGGAGCGCTTCTCGATGTGACAAGCGCCGTCCGAATCGGACACACCTGCGGTTCATACTGTCCCTGCAATGCGGAAAGCTTGCGCAGGAAGTTGGCAAAGGGGCCATCCCCCAGCGGGGAAGCTGCGTTCTGCTCCTCGTTTTCCTCAAAGGCCTTCAGCCCGCGCTCCTTAAAAATCCACTCCGAATCCTCCGCAAAGAGAACGGCATCCCCGTCAAAGGCGATACGGATCTGTCCGTCGTTGTGAAAGGGAAGCACTTTCTCCACCGGCGGCCTGGTACAAAGAATTCCGGCAGCAATTCCACAGTCTACGGCACACTGTACGTCCTCCTCACAGGCCGACAGAAAAAGATCCGTCCCGAATGCCTCCAGATAGGGTGCCAGCGATGCTCCGCCGGAGAGCACTGCCCTGGTGATCGGCAGTCCGTAATGTCGGATGGAATTGAAAACCCGAAGAGAGGTGTCGGGATTATTGCGTGACATCACGATCACCTCCACCGGCTCCGATCCCTTTCCCTTTCCTCCCAGCTGCAACAGCGCCTGGATCAAAGAAAATCCCGGACCGGGCTTCAAGGGTTCATTCTCATGTTCCACCTGATAGCGGCAATAAGCCTCCACGCCTTCCCGCTCAAAGATTTCATTCTCTGCCTGAAGATCGAACAATGCCCTGGAGGACACTCCGATCACCATTTTATCGTTCAACGAATATGCCATATGCGCTACTCCTCTCCCGTGAATCATTTAAAGGAATATCGCCCGGCTCTTTTGCATTGCTCTGTAGAAAAACCGGTACCGGGTATCAGGATCGCAGCCGGTTACACTCATACTTCTCCAGGGTGAGAAGACAACTTCGCAGCTCATCGTAACGGGACTCCACATCCCCATCGCCCAGCTCAATATCGCACACGATGGACATGGTGGTGAGCATCTCATCGGTGATTCTGTGGTGCAGACCCGTGAGAATGTTCAGCCTCTCCTCATAGGTCGAAGCATCCAGAAATTCAACCACCATGGGGTCCGGCCCCTCTTCCTTCCGGTCACAGGTTTCTTCTGACGGCTGCCCTACATCTACGCCGGATTCCCGTATTTGTCTCTCGGCATCCGGGCCCTGCAATTCAAAGCGAAACTGCTGTTTTACATCCGGATACTTCGCATGGTCCACCGGGCTTACGAACATCGCAAGCGGTCTGGCATAGATTTTGAAATCACCGTACAGAGCCTGATAGATAACCAGAGTCTCACCGGTCTCGGTGTGTTCTGCTATCGCTGTGATCTGATACTGATTTCCTTTAAAATGTCGATAAACTTCCTGTGGTCTCGGAACAAAGCCCATATTCGCTCCTCTCTTCTATCCAATCGATCATCGGTCCACTCTTAAGTATACCCCCGTGAAGAAAAAAAGTCATGCGCTTTGTGTCGACCCAATTCTTAAATTTGCGAACCGCTCAGCTGTAGCGGTAACGGAAGCTGCAGAATTCCTGTTCAAACGCATAAGCATTCAACGCGTTCTCCAGTTCCTCCCTGCCGGCTTCATCCAGTCTGTCAAAATACTTGTGATGCATGCGGACCGTGTACGTGCGACTTCCGTCCTCCGTAGTCACACGGGTCAGCGTTACACCGCAGTTTTGATAACCCTGTTCCTTTAAGAATGTGCGAATCTCCTGCACATAGACTTTTTCCTGTTCTTCGTAAAAGCGTTCAAGTTCCTCGGCTGTCCCACCGTTTCCGGCAATCACCGTCACAGAAAAACCAAATACGATGATCAATCCGAGCAACAGTGCTGCGAGGTGAAAAATACGCTCTTGCCTGCCATTTCCTCTTCTCATATGTGACTCCTCTCCGCCCGCGTTCTCCACGGGACTTCCCTGCATTTCCTGATTACAGAGTAAGAATATCACATATTGAGTACTATAAACGGGTCTTAATATGGTTGTTTTGGGGCTGTTTTGGGGTCATTTTGCAGTTATTTTGCAATTATTTTGCAAGTTTTTCCATCTCCTGCATTGCATAGCGCACCGTCGCCATTGCATCCTTGGCATAACAGTCCGCTCCGATGCTGTCTGCATATTCCTGGGTGAGTACGGCGCCGCCGACGACCACCTTTGCCCAGGGCGCCGCCTTGCGAAGCTGCTTGATGGTCTCCTCCATGGCGGGAACCGTCGTGGTCATGAGGGCGCTCAGCCCCACAAGGGGAGCGTGTTGCTCCACAACTGTTTCCACGACCCTTTCGGGTGGCACATCCTTGCCCAGATCATAGACGTCAAAGCCGTAGTTTTCCAGGATCAGCTTCACGATATTTTTACCGATGTCGTGAATGTCTCCATGTACTGTGGCAATCACAAATTTACCGCGGCTTACCGACTCGGAGGGGCCTTCGGTCATCTTCTGCCGGATCTTCTCAAAAGCACACTGGGAGGCTTCCGCACTCATCAGAAGCTGGGGAAGATACATGGTCTTTTTCTCAAAACCCTTGCCCACGATATCCAGTGCCGGAATGATGTGGTTGGTGACGATGTCCAGAGGCTCCTCACACTCCAGCATTTTGACCGTGAGAACGGCAGCCTGCTCCTTTCGTCCCTTCACAATTGCGCGCTGCAGATCGCTTGCAACCTTCGGCTCCGCCCCTTCGGAGGGACTTCCGGGATTTTCCGCTACTGTTTTCCCGGAAGAAGCCGTCGCAGCTTCGACGGTCGCATATCTTCCGATATTCGTAATGTAGTCCGTGCAATTTTCATCCAATCCGTGAAGCGCCCGGAAGGAGTAATAGCTCTTCATCATCTCGTTCGAATTGGGATTCATAATCGCCGCGGACAACCCGTTCTCCATGGCAAGAGAGAAAAAAGCCGCCGTGATAATTTCCCGGTTGGGAAGTCCGAAGGAAACATTGGATACCCCCAGGGAAGTGTGACATCCCAGTTTATGACGTATGATATTTAAGGACTGCAACGTGGCAAGTGCCGCACGGCTGTCTGCACTGACCGTCATGGCAAGTGTGTCAAAGATCAGATCCTTTTTGGCAATGCCGTAGTTCTCCGCTGTCCTGATAATTTTCTCTGCAATGGCCACCCTCTCCTGTGCCGTCTCGGGAATGCCGTTCTCATCCAGCGTCAGGCAAACCACAAGTCCTCCGTATTTGCGCACCAGCGGGAAAACCTCCCGCATTACTTCCTCCTTGCCGTTTACGGAATTGATCATGGCCTTTCCGTTGTAGCGCCTGAGGGCAAGCTCCATGGCAGTCACATCGGTGGTATCAATCTGCAGGGGAAGATCGATAATCGCCTGCAGTTCAAAGCAGACCGTTTTTAACAGCTCCGGCTCATCGATCTCCGGAAGTCCCACATTGACATCCAGCACATGGGCCCCCCTTTCCTGCTGGGCAAGCCCCTCACCGAGGATGTAGTCGATATCCCGATTGCGCAGAGCTTCTTTAAAGCGCTTCTTTCCCGTCGGATTGATCCGTTCCCCGATCAGGACCGGAGAATCCTGAAACTCCACCACATGGGTGTAAGAGCTGATCAGCGTACGGTTTTTATCTGTCACCGGCTTCGGCTCCATACCAAGAGTCGCCTGCCGTGTTGCAGCGATGTATTCCGGTGTGGTTCCGCAGCACCCACCGGCGATGCGGACACCCGCCTGAATATAGTCAGCCATATCCGCGGCAAACTCCCGGGGATCCACATCGTAGATCGTCTGTCCGTTTTCACTGCGGGGCAGTCCGGCATTGGGCTTTAACAGAACGGGAACGGACGCATAAGACAGATACTCCTCCACCACACCTTTCAGCTGTCCGGGCCCCAGAGAACAGTTGGCGCCGATGGCATCTGCGTGCATTCCCTCCAGCATGGCAACCATTGCCGCAGGGGATGCACCGGTCATCAGCTTACCGTCCTCGCCGTAGGCATTGGATACAAACACCGGCAGATCGCAGTTTTCTTTGGCTGCAAGCAATGCCGCCTTGGTGTCGTAACTGTCGTTCATGGTCTCAATAAAAATCAGATCCACACCGCAGGCTGCACCGATCTGTACCGTTTTTGCATAGACACTCACGGCATCCTCAAATGCAAAATCCCCGTAGGGCTCTAACAGCTTTCCCATGGGGCCGATATCCAGCGCAATATACTTTTCCTGGCTTGCGCCTGAAAGCTCACGCGCGCGCTTCGCATTCTCAACCGCGGCAAGAATCAGACTCTTTAACTCTTCCTCTTCAAATTTCAGGGAATTGGCACCGAAGGTGTTGGTGCAGACAATATTCGACCCGGCATCAAAATAAGATTTCTGAATCTCAACGATCACGTCCGGATGGGAGACATTCCAGCGCTCCGGCAATTCTCCGGGCTGCAGTCCGCGCTTCTGTAAAAGCGTTCCCATACCGCCGTCCAGATACACAATGTGATCTTTTACATAATCCAATACGTTCATCTCTCTACCTCTTCCCAATTCTTCCGCTCAGACGGTTCTGAATGCGCAATCCACTCCGGTACAATCCGCACAGCCATGTCGCCTCTTTTCCCCGACACATTCCCCCAGACCGAAGATCGCAGTGACCGATTTGGAGGGTGTCATGAGAAGACTTTCATTCAGAGCGATGCCGATCTGCCGGCTACAGTCCAGAAGACGGAAAAAATCGTTCTGTGTCTCCAGCGGAAGATCCCCATATCCCGGGGAAAACCGTGCCGTGCAGGAAAGTCCCTCCTGCGCTGCCTGATCTGCGATCTCCCTGCAGAACCCATCACACAGGCCCTCCACCCGCTCCGCGCCGTAAGCCTGCATGAGGAGCGCCTTTGTCGGAGCAAACCGCTGATGTCTGGCGATATGGCGATCAATCTCCAGCCCTACGGTTGCCGCAAACAGAATCACCTCTCGACTTCCCGCAAGACATCTGGCCAGATCACCGGACTGCACCCCGAAGGGCAGAACAGGCATGCCGTCCTGCCAGGAAAGCTCCATTCTTCTGTAGCAGACTTTGTAGGAGAATGCACCCTCCAGCTCGCTACGCACCTCAGAAAGCAGTTCTTTCAGTGCATCGTCCACGGTCTCAGCCATCCCCATGTAGCCGCAGTAGCGCCAGATCTCCCGTTCATTCACCGGAAATCCCCCATCGCCGGAGCCGTATTTTTTCACATAAACCGTGTTTTCCGTCATGCCTGTCCCTCTCGAATATCCTCTCAATCCAGAAAACTGTTTCCCAGGATATCGGACAGGTTGCGATGAATTCCCTCCGCTACGTCCGGCTTATTCATGGAATAAACATGAACATTGGTGATTCCGTTTGCATACAGATCAATGATCTGGTCCGTTGCATACGCGATGCCCGCCTGCTTCATAGCTGCCGGATCGGAGCCGAATTTGTCTACCATTGCGCGGAAGCGCTGGGGCATGAATGCACCGGACAGCCGGATCGCACGCTCCACCTGATTCGCATTGGTAATGGGCATGATGCCGGGAAGTACGGGAACCGTGATACCGGCTTCCCGCAGTTTATACAGAAAATTATAGAACAGATTGTTGTCAAAAACCATCTGTGTGGTGAGAAAGTCGACACCCGCATCCACCTTTTCTTTCAGGCGTCGAATGTCTTCTCTCTGGCTGGGGCTTTCGGGATGAACCTCGGGATAGCACGCTGCGCCGATGCAAAAATCCGTCTCTTCCTTCAATTCACGAATCAATTCAACCGCATAGCGATAATCCCATTTGCTTCTGTCCGATTGCTCCAGTTCCGGTGTCAGATCCCCCCGAAGTGCCATGACATTGGTGATTCCGTTCGCCTTCATATCCCGGATTCTCTGCTGAATCGTCGCTTTGTCCGAGGATACACAGGTGAGATGTGCCAACATGGGTACATTGTATTTGTCCTTGATATTCTTAGCCACGGCAAGGGTATATTCACTGGTTCCGCCGCCGGCACCGTAGGTCACACTCATAAATGCCGGTTTGAGTGCGGCAATCTGCTCCGTTGCCACGCGCACACTCTCAAAGGAGCTCTCTTTCTTGGGGGGAAATACCTCAAAGGAGAGGGACATCTGATCCTGATTTAATATATCAATAATTTTCATAATTCTATCCTTTCCAAATGGTTGTTTTGTTTCAAACCATACCGCTCACTCTGTTTTTCTCACGGATAAAGTCCAAAAAATCGAAAGCCGGCAAAGGCTTCGAAAAATAGTAGCCCTGTATGTAATCCACTCCGGCATCCCCCATACCATTCAGTTCATGTTCTGTCTCGACACCCTCTGCCACAATCTTCAAGCCCAGATTTTTGATGGTCTCAATAGTTCCGCTCAAAACTGCACGGGCCTTTTCATTGGTGAAATACGCCTGCGTAAAGCTGCGATCGAATTTCACGATGGAAACCGGCATATTCATGATGTAGTTGAGATTTGAACGGCCGGTTCCGAAATCGTCCAGCGAGAAGGACATCCCGCAATCGATCAGAAGCTGCATATTCTCCAGCAGAATCTGTTCCGAGCGGACGGATGCCGTCTCCGTAATCTCCAGATTGATTGCTCCGGCATCCAGCCTTTCCTTATCCAGGATCTCCATACATTCCGCCGCAAGCTGTTTATCCTCACACTGTTTTACGGACAGATTCACCTCAATATACTCAATGCCCTGCCGCAGCAGATCGTTCTCCCGGATGAATCGGCAGGTTTTCTGTAATACCAGTCTGCCCAGCTGCTGAATCAGGCCGGTACTCTCGGCAATCGGAACAAACTGCATGGGCGGGATCAGAGAACCATCCTTCCTGCGGATGCGCACCAGAGCCTCCGCCGAAGTAAACGACTGATTTTGCAAAGAATAGATCGGCTGATAGAAGACCTCCACACGATCCTCCTCCATGGCAGCCTTCAATTCCTGCTCCATGGAATCCCGATTTCTCTTCTCCTCGGCAAACTTCTCATCAATGACAATCGTCTCTCCCTGGATGCGAAATACCGCTGCATACTGGAGCAGACTGCTCAACTGAGTCGCACCGTCGACCACCCGGCTGTCAGGTACTGCAATGGCATCCCAACCGGGGATTTCGGGAATCTTCCATTCCTCTCTGTTGTTCCATAGGATAAAGAATTCATCGCCGCCATTTTTAAAAATCCGCGCATTGGGAAGCTTCTCCAAAAGAGCAACCACGGCGGCAACGGAAATTTTCGCCTCCGGTTGCTGCGTCAGCACCACAAGGGCAAAGGCCTGTCCGCTCTGATATTGCTCCTGCACATACAGCCAGAAGGAGTGTACGTTAAAACACCCCGTGGATTTGTCGATGGATGCCTCCGGATTTTCCAGCTCGATAAACATAATGGTACAGCCCACCACTGCAGCAAAGCTGACCGCCAGAATCTGCGGAAAGAGCATTTGAATCAGGGCCGCCGCCATCCAGATTCCCATCCAGAGCAAGACGACCTTTCTTCTGGCAGGGGAGATTGCGTTCCAATGGCGGAGAATAAACAGGGTTGTCGCAAGGATAAAACCCAGTGCTCCGGCGTAGGTCACAATGGTACTTGGCCCGTATGTGTACGCGATCCGCCCCTCCTGATAAATATGGATCGGAAGCGCAAAAATCAGGATCGTGATACCTGATAGAAACACCTGTGCCAATACTGCCATCCTGCGGGGCCATCGCCCATGATAGATATCCACTCCGGAATAATTCAGTCCAAGGCATGTAATCCATACCAGAGAGGCAATATAGAGCTTGCAGATGAAATTCACCAAAAGGTCCGGAAGATAAGCCCGATATGTAATACCGATGATGGAAAGAATATCCATTGCATCGCAAAAAAGGATCATGTTCAGCACCCAGGAAAAAACAATCTCGGAGCGCGTCCCGACTTTCCGTAGCCGATTGTAAAATCCAACCAGAAGGCCGATGATAATCAGCCCGCACAGCTGAGCGGTTATGTTCATAAGCGGTTCCTTTCTCGCACGATGGTGCATCCGATTCTATGTGATCAACATCCTATCTATGATACCATTTTCTGTCGTTTATTACAACCGGTTTCGACAGGAAATACAGGCTTCCTCCCTCACGACAGCTGCAGCTCATACAGCTTTTTATAGATACCGTTTTGTTCCAAAAGTTCCCGGTGGGTTCCGCTTTCCCGGATCTTTCCCTTGTGCATGACAATGATCTTGTCCGCGTGCTGGATGGTGGAAAGTCTGTGAGCAACCAGGATGGTGGTGCGTCCCTGCATAAGCTTTGCCAGACCATCCTGAATCCACTGCTCTGTCTCCGTATCGATATTGGCAGTCGCCTCGTCGAGGATCAGAATTCTGGGATTGTGGGCAAGCGTCCGCGCGAAAGAAAGGAGCTGCCGCTGCCCTGCTGAGAAGGTGGCGCCACGTTCTGCAACCTCCTCTTCGTATCCGTGTTCCAACCCGTCGATAAAGCGATCCGCATTTACATATTTTGCGGCTTCCCGGACAGCCTCGTCGCTGATTTCTTCATCCCGCAGCCGGATGTTGCTGCGCACGTCCCCCGTGAAAATAAACACATCCTGCTGTACCTGTCCGATGGCGGCACGCAGTTTTTTTCTGTCCAGATCGCGGATATCCACGCCGTCAATCAGGATTCGGCCCTTCTGAATGTCGTAGTAACGTCCAATCAGGTTCAGAATCGAGGATTTCCCTGCGCCGGTGGCACCCACGAACGCCACGCTCATCCCCGGTTCGATCACAAAGCTCACATCCCGCAGCACATAATTCTCTCCATCGTAAGCGAACCAGACATTCTGAAACTCAATGCGGCCCTTGATATCCGTAAGCTCCACCGGTTTCTCCGGATCCTGAATCAACGGTTTGACATCCAGAATCGTGCAGATTTTTTCTGCGGATGCGACAGCGGACTGTAAGGTAGAAAGCTGCTCTGCCAGATCCTGAATGGGCTGGAAGAAGGATTTGACATAGTTGATGAACACGTACAGGGTTCCCATGGAGATCGTCCCCCGGAGCACTTCATTGCCTCCGGCTATCAGCACAATGACAAGGGCTGCCGAATAGCAGAACACAATGCTGGGTCGAAAGATGGCAAACACCATCAGTTCCCGGAAGTTGGCCTGATAGAGTTCCCTGCTGCGGGCACAAAAATCCCGGTGCTTCTCCTTCTCTCTGACGAAGATCTGAATCAGACGCATACCGGAAATATTTTCCGAAAGAAATGTATTGAGCGCCGTCACTCTGGTCTTGGTCAGCTGATAAGCCTTCCTCGAGATATTCTTAAAAAGCCAGGTCAGAACGATTACAAACGGCACCAGCACAAAGGAATACAGCGCCATACGGACATTTAAAACAAGCATCATGACCGCAATGCCGAACACCATGCAGATATTTCGAAACAGTTTCACCAGAATGTTGGAATACATCTCATTGAGGGCTTCCACATCATTGGTCACACGGGTCACAAGCTTTCCCACGGGCGTATTGTCAAAGAATCGCATGGTGAGAGAAAGAATATGTTCAAAAACCTCCTGCCGTACCCGATAGATGATCTTCTGCCCCATGGTCTGCAGCATCAGATACTGGGCACGGTTAAACACAAACAATACCAGCAGTACACAAAGATAGTACGCGGAGGCCTTTAGGATCCCCGCAAAACGCGCATCCACAGGGCCGTCACTCAAAATATACCGATCGATGGCGTCACCGATCAGAATCGGTTTGTAGAGCTCCAGACCGGTTATCGCCAGCACCAGAAGGATACAGAACAGAAAGGTTGTCAGATAGGGCTTCATGTAGGCAAGCATACGAAGGATTGCATTTCCCTCGTAGTGATTGTCCCCGGCAGCCTCCTTCTTACTGAGAAAAAGTCCCATCAGTCTGCACCCCCTTCCTCGTTCAGGCTCGCCTCCAGCTGCTGTCTGTCATAGATATCCCTGTAGATACCATTTAACGCCAGCAATTCATCATGGGTACCATACTCTGCCACCCTGCCTTCCTCAAGCACCAGAATATGATCCGCATGCTGGATGGTGGAAACACGATGGGCAATGATAATCGTGGTTTTATCCGCACGTAGCCGGCTCAGATTTTGAAGGATCCGCTCCTCGGTGTCAGTGTCCACCGCCGAGAGTGCATCGTCCAATATCAGAATCGGCGCATCTTTTAAGAGTGCTCTTGCAATGGAACAACGCTGTTTCTGACCGCCCGAGAGAGTCACGCCCCTCTCTCCCACAACAGTTTCATACTGCATCGGAAAATCCAGAATATTGTCGTGCACACAGGCTGCTTTCGCTGCTTCGACGATGGCCTCCCGGGAGGCAGTCGGATGCCCGAATGCGATATTGGCAGCCACTGTGTCGGAGAACAGAAAACTATCCTGGGGCACATAGGCAATATTGCTGCGCAGGGTGTGTAAAGAAATCTCCGCAAGAAGATGCCCGTCGATCCGCACCATTCCCTCCTCTGTGTGATACAGATGCAAAAGGAGATTGGCAAGGGTCGTCTTTCCGCTCCCGGTTCGCCCGATGATAGCCAGCGTCTCCCCCCGTCCGATCCGCACATTGATACCGCATAGGGCGGGGCTGTTCGCCCCGGGGTAGGTGAAAGTGAGGTTTCGCAGTTCGATCTCCCCGTCCAGACGGCCAATCTCCGAATGCACCCGCTCATCGTCCACAATCTCCGGAACCTCTTCGAAGATTCTTCGGATGCGCTTTAAGGAGGCCATTCCCTGAGAACCCTGGGCAATGCATTCGCCGGCTGCCATCATAGGCCAGACAAGCATGGCAATCAGCTGTTGAAACGCCACAAAACGTCCCACCGTGATTTCCCCGGCAATCGTCAGATATCCGCCGTACAGCAGTGCAATCAGTCCGCTGACACCGACGATCAGATCCAAAAGCGGCATGAAGAGCGCCTGCATCCGCACCACCTTGAGATTTTTCTCCTGATAAAACCGATTGGTCACGGCAAAGGCTGCCAGCTCCTTGCGCTCCTGCACAAAGGATTTGATTACGCGGATTCCAGAAAATCCTTCCTGAACCTGATCGGTGAGCAGTGAAAATGCGTCCTGTTTCGCCAAAAAACGCTTGTGCATGGCTTTGCCGTAGAGCAGATCACCCACAGCAATGAGCACCATGGGAAGTACGGCTACCAGGGTCAGGCGCAGATCCACATAGCGGATCATCTCCACAAGCACCAGTATCAGCATGACCGTCGCATCAAAAGCGGTGACCACCGTGGGACCCAGCGTCATACGTACCGTTCCCAGATCGTTGGTAAAATGCGCCATCAGGTCTCCCGTTTTATGCTCCGTAAAATAGCGGGAACTAAGCTTCTCCAAATGGGCAAACATATCGTTACGAAGATCTCTCTCAATTTCTCTGGCGGATCCGAAGATGAAAAAGCGCCAGAAGAAACGTCCCACCGCGATTCCCGCACCCAGCCCCAGAATGATAAGAGCATTCCGTATCACCCCGTGAAGATCCATGCTTCCCTGGGCAAGGCCGTCGGTGATCACGCCGGTATATTCCGGAATATAGACATTGAACGCATCCACCACGTAGAGTGCCAGAATACCGAGCACGTATTTCCAACCATAACGGGCAAAGTATTTTCCAATCAGCTTAATGTTCTTCATAATGACTCCTGATATACTCCCACAGCGCCTGAAAATCCCCACCGGGATACACGCTGCAGTCCTGTGCTTTCGTGTTGATAAGACAATCCGTCAGAAGAAATACCTGCATGCCAATCTGCCCTGCAACCATATCCTCTGCGACGTCATTTCCGACCATAAGACATTCTCCGGCTGTACAGTCGAGTCTGTCGAGCACCTCCCGGTAATACTCCGGATTGGGCTTACAGAAATGGCAATTCTCATAGGTTGTATAAAACAAAAACTCTTCCGGTTGAAAGCCTGCCCACCGGATGCGGCTCTCGGTGGCATAGCGCGGAAACAGCGGATTTGTCGCCAGGGCGGTTTGAATCCCTCTCTCCTTAAGCCAGTCCACCAATCTCCTTGCGGTCTCATTCACACCGCAGACCTCCTTGAGGGCCTGAAATTCCACCCGGTAAAATTCCTCAAAAATCGGAATATCCCGTTTTCCTTTCTCGCCGTAGATGTCAAGGAAGCACTCCCAGAAGGCCTCCTCATTGGTACGGCTGCCGTCATTTTTCACCATGGCTCCGGTACCTCTCCAGACGGACTGTATAAAGGTATCCGTCTCGTACCCGTGCGGCGCCATCTTCTGCGCCAGACGCTGAAAATAAGTATTGGTAAAAGCCTGCTGATCCATGGGCAGCAGGGTTGCATCCAAATCAAATAAAACCGCTTTGATCATCCTGATTTCTTCCGTCTCCGTCCTTCTTTTTTAGGTTCCCGTCCCTCTTTTTTATGTCACCGTGCCCCGTCGTCAGGGCACTTTCCCCGTCAAAAAACAGCACGGGAAAGGAGCTTTTCCTGCAATGCTCCTCCCCCGTGAATGTCATCGGTAACCGAAATGCGTCATCACAAACTTATCTCTGGGATTCTTTCAGCGCCCGATCCAGATCCGCAAGGATGTCATCAATATTCTCAAGTCCCACCGAGAAACGCACCATGCCGCCGTCAATTCCGGCAGCTGCCAGCTGCTCGTCCGTCAACTGTCTGTGGGTCTCGCTGGCAGGATGCAGCACACAGGTACGGATATCCGCCACATGCACCTCGTTGGAGGCAAGCTTCAGCGCATCCATAAACTTTGCTGCCGCTTCTCTTCCGCCCTTGATAATGAAGGAAATCACACCGCTGCAGCCCTTCAGATACTTCTGTGCAAGCGCATGATTGGCATCCGATGCAAGTCCCGGATAGTTCACCTTGATAACGGCATCCGAAGCTTCCAAATACCGGGCAACCGCCATCGCATTCTCGCAGTACTGCTTCATGCGAACGGGCAGCGTCTCCAGGCCGAGATTCAAAAGGAATGCGGAATGTGCTGCAGGATAGACGCCGAAGTCTCTCATAAGCTGCATTCTGGCCTTGATGATATAGGCCATCTTTCCATAACTTTCGGTATAGGAAATACCGTGATACGATTCGTCCGGCTCGGTAAGCTCGGGGAATTTGCCGTTTGTCCAGTCGAAATTACCGCTGTCAACGATCACACCGCCGACCTGAACCGCATGTCCGTCCATGTACTTACTGGTGGAATGGATAACAATATCGGCGCCGAACTCAAAGGGTTTGCACAGAATCGGCGTTGCAAAAGTATTGTCCACGATCAGCGGAACTCCCATGGAATGGGCAATGTTTGCAAACCGTTCAATGTCAAAGACGGTGAGTGCCGGATTTGCGATGGTCTCACCGAACACCAGCTTGGTGTTGGGTCTGAACGCTGCCTTGATCTCTTCATCCGTACTGTTCTTATCAATGTAGATACACTCGATTCCGAGTTTCTTTAAGGTAAAGGACAACAAATTGATGGACCCGCCGTAGATTTCGGGAGTGCTCACAATGCTGTCGCCCGCCTTACAGATATTCAGGATGGAGAGCAGGGTTGCGGCCTGTCCCGAGGTTGTACACATCGCTCCGATGCCGCCCTCCAGGGAAGCAATCTTCTCCTCCACCGCCATTACGGTAGGATTGCCGAATCTGGAATAACAGAGTCCCTTTGTGGGATCGTCAAAAATGGCAGCAACCTCTGCTGCGGAATCGTAGACATAGGTTGTGCTCTGCACAATGGGAAGCACACGGGGTTCTCCGTTTCCCGGGGTATAGCCTGCATGGAGGCACTTGGTTTCATCTTTCATGGTCGATCTCCCTTCTGTTCTAAATCGTATGATTTGTTATGCTTCTTTTGTTTTTTGTCTGCTTGCCAGCTGCCAGAATGCCTTTACACTCGGATCATAATCCCGGGCAGCCAAATGAATCCACAATTCTTCCGCCGCTGCGTACCCGGAAACAGCACAGATGACCGTGCCGACAATCCCCATATCTGCCCAAAGTACCCAGAAAGGGACCGTGAACACCGCAAGCCCGGAGGTTTTGTTGGCATATGTATGAACCGCGGCAAACCGGTGATATTTCAGGAATACCACCAGATAGCCGACTGCCCGAAGTGCAAGAATTCCCGCAATAAAACACCAGACAAAAATCGGCAGCACCCGTTTCAGGATCGGAACAAGACGCACCAGCGCCACCGTGTAAAAGGTCAAATCCGCCACGCTGTCCAGACGGGAGCCGAAGTCGCTGGTCACCTTCCAGCGTCTCGCAAGCCATCCGTCCAGCACGTCCGTGATCCCGCAGAACGTATACAGGATAAAGAACGGAATCGAACAGGGTACCACAAATATAAGTGCCAATGTCAATGCGATCCGCACAAAGGTGATTCCATTTGGAATATATTTTCGAAAATTCATTGTATCCGTCATTTCTGCACCTTACTATACTATGCACAGTATCTCAGCGCACATAGACTATTATACTATAAGATTATCTCAGGGTAAAGGAATCCACCATCTGCTGGAGGCTCTGTGCACACTCGTTTAACTGCTGGCTGATAGCGGTGTTTTCCTGCGCGCTTGCCGCATTATTCTCAACGATTTCGGCAACCTCCCTGAGTTCCTCATTGACATCCTCGATTGCCTTTTGCTGCTTCTTCACGAACTCTACAATCTCATCCATATGCTGCTTGGACTGGGCGGAATCGCTCATACCCTGCTGTATCGTTGCAGAGGTAGCCGTAACCAGTTCCTTTCCGGCTGACACTGCCGATTGGGATTGCGCGATCAGCTTGTGGATATTTTCGCTTGCCAGTGCACTGGATGCGGCAAGCGTATTGATCTCGCCCGCGACAACCGCAAAGCCTCTCCCGGCTTCTCCCGCTCTGGCTGCTTCGATCGATGCATTTAAGGAAAGCAGATTGGTCTGATCGGCAATATCCCGGATGGTACCCACAAATCCCGCAATCTCCCGATAGCACTGTTCAATGCTGTTTATCGCGCTCACAAGCTCCGCCATTTCACGGTTGCCTGTCTCCAGATGAGTCTTCGTGGTCTCCGCATTGTCGCGGACACTGCCCGCACGCTCCGTGATCTGCCTGGTCTGCTCTGTCAGCCGGGCCATATCCTCCGATACGCTGGCAACCAGTTCATTCTGCGCAGATGCGCTTTCGGCTACATGCTCCGTTGTTCTCTTTAAGCTGTCCGCGTACTCAAGAACACGCTCCGCTTCCTGATTAATCTGGGAAAAGGATGCATTCAGGTTGCTCACAATACTCTCCAGCGCATCCTTAATCTGAACATAGCTTCCCTTAAAATCTCCGTCAATCGTAACCGTCAGATTCTTGTCCGAAATTGCCGTAACCGTACCGGAAATACTGTCAATGTAGAATTTCAGACTTCCGATTGTCTCGTTGATGGAGTCCGTCAGTCTCTCAATCTCCAAAGAGTTTTTCTCTTCGTCAAATACCACCGACAGATCCCCCTGTGCAACACGGCTCATCTTGCTGCTGATCGACTCAAGCGGATAAAACAGAACACTGATTTTGCTCCGGACATTCCTTCTTGTAAGCGCTGTCATCACAAAATACAACCCGAGATTCAGGCCGATGATCAATGCAAACAAAAGCAGTATGGAGTGGATCGGCTTAACGGAAATCACCTTCCAACCCGTCACCTCTGAGGTATTGCCGATTCCGAATTTAAAACCGCCCTGATAATCCGTAAAAAGCCTTGTCTTCATATCATTCTGTACAAAATGACGGTATCTTCCGGAATTCACTTCCTGCACGGTGGATGTGTTGTTCACGCTCAACGAATACGCGTCATTCGGATGTACGAGAACCGTTCCGTCCGCAGTCGTCAGAAACACATAACTGCTGCCCGCGTAGCTCTCCTCAATCAGAGAGACCAGATTATCCATATACATATCCATGCCCACCACGCCTGCGATACTGCCGTCGCGATAGGTGGCCTTAGACAGTGTAATACAGATTCCTCCGCTCTGCTTGTCCACATAGGGTGCAGAAATATAGACCTCTTCCGGATCGGCCTGAGCTCCCTTGTACCATTCGCGCTCCGTCACCACAAAATCCGCCGGTGGCTGCCATCCGCCACTCATAATGGTGATATTCTCGTCATAACAGCTGTATACCGCCGAAACCTGATCGTCCATCTCCACCATGGAATCCACATAGCGCTGAATATCCTCACGGTCATTCAATGTTCCGCTGCTGACTCCGGATGCCACTGCCTCCAGCATACTCACCTTACTGAGCATGGCACGGTCAATTTTCTCCGTATACTCCCTTGCAGAACCGCGGTTGTCCAAAAGTGTGTACAGAATCGCAAAAATACCGCCGATCAGCACCGATTCCAGACATACGATGATAAGTGCCCGCCGCAGCAACCGGACAAATGTACGCCCGATTCTTACGCTCAGCTCCTCCGTTGCCCTCCCGTTATCCGGATCTTTACGCATATTCCCCATATTCTTTCCTCCCGTATACTTTGACTGTCTTGGTGTCTCCCTGCCCTGCAGAAAAGAAATGCAGACTATACCTGCCCGGATATAATCTGCCTATGACACGATCATGCCGCACAAAGCAGCCCGATGGTATTATTTTACAATAATTTTACTTTTTTTACAACAGGATTACGCAAAACACCGGCGTTCTATCCGAAGGGATTCCAATATCTCCCCCCGTTCCAAAGGGTGTAGGAGAGAGAGACTGCGACCAGCAAAATTCCCAGCAGAATACAGAGAATATCTCCTGTGGAAAACTTTCTTCCCATGTACCAGGTGCGCGTTTTGTTTTTACCGAAGCCCCGCAGTTCCATCGCATTGGTGACCACATCAATGCGGTCCATGCCGGAAAGGATCAGGGGCAGAATAATTGCTGCCGCATTCGTCAGGCGCTTCACCATATTTTCCTTGCGGGACATCTCGATTCCCCGCGCCTGCTGAGACTGGGAAATGTCGTGAAATTCCCGTACCGTATCCGGAATGTAGCGCAGTGCCAGCGCCACCGAATAGGAAATCTTATAACTCACTCCCAGACGATTCAGGGAAGCCGCAAATTCGCTGGGATTGGTTGTTGCCACAAACAAAAGAACGATGGGAATCGTAGCCGTGTATTTCAGAACCACGTTCAGATGATACAAAAGCTGTTGGGCGGTAACGGTATACCGTCCGATTCCCGCAAACAGAAGGGTACGGGATCCGTAAATCTCCACCCCGTGTTCCGGTGAAAACAAATAAATCAGAATATTATTCAGTGCCAGAAACACAAGGGTCAGCCAGATCATCACCGCCACATCCCGGAAACGGATCTTCGACAGCCGAAAAAGCAAAACCGCCAGAACGGTCAGCGCACAGAGATAGGGGGTACAGAAGGTCGTCATTGCCGCCAGCATCCACAGGATCAGAAGTGCAAATTTCGCCGCACCCGTGAGCTTGTGAACCGGGGATTGTCGATCGATGTAATTAAACAGATTCACCATCAGCCACGCACCTCCCTGTCATAATCGATAAAATGCTGTACAAAGCTTCCGGGGTCGTCAATATCACACAGAAGCGCCAGGTCATACAGGGAAGTCTCCTTCAGGCTTGCACGCTTCACAAGATCGGGATCGGTCAGAATATTGGCAGAGGTGTCATCCGCCAGAATATTGCCGTCACAAAATACCACCGCCCTCTGTGCATATTCCAGCATCAGGTGCATGTCGTGGGTTATCATCACGATGGTATACCCGGCCTCATTGAGGCTGCGTAAGAATTCCATGATTTCTGTATAATGGCGAAAATCCTGTCCGGCAGTTGGCTCGTCCAGAATCACCATATCGGGATCCAGAACCAGAATGGAGGCGATGGTGACGCGCTTTTTCTGCCCAAAGCTGAGTGCAGAGACCGGCCAGTTGCGGAACGCATAAAGCCCACAGATCTTAAGGGCCTTTTCCACCTTCTCCTTCACCACATTTTCCGCCACGCCGCGGGTGCGAAGTCCCAGCGCCACCTCATCAAATATCATGGTCTTACAGATCATCTGATTGGGATTCTGCATGACATAGCCGATGTGGTCCGCACGCTCCTTAATGCTGCGGTTTGAGAGGTCGCAATACCCATCCCGGTCCAGAATTTCCAGGGTTCCCCGGGTGGGTTTTTCAAATCCGCAGATCACCTTGGACAGGGTCGATTTTCCGGCACCGTTTCTTCCTACGATTGCCAGAAGCTCTCCCTTTCGTATCTGCAGATTGATATTCTGAAGCGCCGTAAAACCGTTGTCATACGCAAAATCCAGATCCCTTATCCGCAGAAAGTCCGTATCCGGAGCAGGAAGCGCTGTCGTCTCGGTGTTACGGTACCAATCGCGCACCGCCCTGCGCTCCTCCTCGGAAAGTGTCATTTTTTGAATATTGGAGGGTCTGTGAGCGGCACTTATTTTCACTCCGGCATATTTTAAAGCGGTCAGATAAAGGGGTTCCCGCACACCTGCCTGTTTGAGCAAATCCGTGGAAAGCATCTCGTCCGAAGACAGATCGGCAGTGATGCAGCCGTTTTGCATCAATACAATGCGATCCACATTCCGGTGCAGTACATCCTCCAATCGATGCTCAATGATAATGACACAGGCACCCGTCCGCTCCCTGATCTCATCGATCAGTTCCATGGCCTGTTTGCCCGTGGCAGGATCCAGGTTGGCAAGGGGTTCGTCAAACAAAAAAATCTCCACATCGTCCACCATAACACCGGCGATGGATACCCGCTGCTTCTGACCTCCGGAGAGTTCGCCGGGGGCATGCGATAGATGTCCCTGTAAATCGACAATTCCTGCCACCTCTTCCACTCTACTGTGCAGTTCATCCCTTCCCACACAGTCGTTCTCCAGGGCAAACGCAATATCCTCGGCAACCGTCAAGCCGATAAACTGCCCGTCCGAATCCTGCAGCACCGTTCCCACCCGTTTGGAGAGTTCGAAGATACTCATGCTACGGGTCTCTTTTCCCGCAATCGTGAGACTTCCCGTCATTTCTCCCTTGTAGGAAAACGGTATCAATCCGTTTAGACAGTTTCCGAGGGTAGATTTGCCACAGCCGGAGGGACCTGCGATCAGAATCTTCTCACCCTTTCTGATGGTGAGATTGATATCCTTAAGTGTCGGTTCTGCCTGGGCAAGATATTGAAATCCGAAATGCTCGAAGCGGATCAATGCTTCACTCATAAACGTTCTTTTCCTATTCTGAATATCATTGTTTTCTTCCATAAAATATGCGTCCTTAGACGCACTACACCAGAAAAGGACAGGCAAAGCTGTCCTTTTCCATGTACCGTTTTCTCTTTGTATCGGAAACTATTCCTCTGTCGAATCTTCCTTGGTAAGAGAGCCCTTCTTCGGCTTCGCCTTTGCATAAGCAAAGCAGAGAATGGTTCCTACAATGGCAGTTGCCAGGATGTTGCCGAGGCCGCCTACAAGTCCCTGCAGGAAAATCTTCTCAACGGGTTCGTTGTAGATCAGAATATCCAGAACGGGAGCCACAAGTCCCCAGCAGATGCAGTGGGCTACGATCTGGACAACGTTAAAGCGGATTGCATCCTTCACACCGAACTCGCCTTCATCCAGCTTCATACCGCGAACACCGAGTCCCATCAGCACACCGAACACGCCGGAAGCGATAACCCAGCTCCACCATACGCCCCAGCCTGCTGCCATATCATTGAGCATGTGACCGATAAAAGCGATCAGCATACCGGCAACCGGTCCGTACAACACGGTCATAAATGCAGCCACACTGTACTGAATACCGAAGGTCGTGTTGGGAATCGGACTGGGAATGGAAAGGTAACGGGCCATCACAAAAAACAGCGCTGCGCCAATGCCGATTGCAACAATTGTCTTAACAGAAAACTTTGATTTACTCATAGTATCTCCTCCTTTGTTCGGCAGACCATCCACAATGTCCGCCCTCATATTTGATTTAATCATTCCGCGTTCGAAATGTCAAGCATTTGAACGTTGACAGGAAAAGCCCCCGACGGTTGAAGGTCGGGAGCTTTGCGTGAAATAGTTATCATAGGCATTAAAGGCGAAATCTTCTCTTTGCAAATTCCACCAACATCTGAGCAGTGCCCTCTATTCCCAGAATAGAACTGTCAACCATCAGCGATTTCAGTGACGTATCCTGCATGGAGCATCCTGCATAATGCTGATAGTACGCTTCTCTGGTGCGATCCACATCATCCAATGTTTTCCTGGCATCCTCCGGTGAGAGCTGAAGGGTATCAATACAATTCTTTAGCCGCTCATAATAAGGAGCATAGATATAGATACTCAGGTGATTCTTGTAATT
Source organism: uncultured Lachnospiraceae bacterium (assembly GCA_945833775.1). Classification (GTDB taxonomy): domain Bacteria; phylum Bacillota; class Clostridia; order Lachnospirales; family Lachnospiraceae; genus Acetatifactor. Next base: position 15,128 of record CAMAGI010000006.1, on the reverse strand, counting down.
TCTCAGTATGTAGTCCGAGCAGCGCCCAACGATAATACAAGATTCCTTGTCCGCCAGTTCCTGAATAATCTTCTTCTGTTGTTCAAAAATGGTATCCTGCATTTCGGTTGTATGTTTTGCAAAAGGAAAACGCATATTTTTATACCGCTGCGTGGCAGATTCCTCCACGCTCTCGATTTCCGATACATCCACCTCCAGATTGGATGCCGCCTTTCCCACAATGTATCTGTCGTAATACTCCAGGTTCAAAAGCTTTGCCATTTCCTGTGCAATCGGTCTTCCCAGACTACCAAACTGTCTGGAAATTGTAATGATATAATTGTCCATACTTATCCTCGTTTCTGCGAAATCCATCGCCTTTTTACTATACAAGATGGCAGGCTGCCACGTGCCCCTGTGCGATCTCCTTTAGGGCCGGCACTTCACAATCACACAATCCCTCTTTTGCTCTCGGGCATCGGGTATGAAACTTACATCCGGAGGGCATATTCAGGGCATTCGGAACGTCTCCCTGCAGCTGTGCCTCCTCCTTTACAACATCCGGATTTTCCCTCGGTTTTGCGGCAAGCAGGGCCATCGTATAGGGATGGGCTGTGTTGGAGAACAAATCATCCACCGTTCCCATCTCCATCACGCTTCCCAGATACATGACCACGACGCGGTCGCAAATGTGTTCCACCACCGGCAAGTCATGGGAAATGAAAACCATTGTCTGATGATAATTGGATTTCAAATCCAGCAGCAGATTCAGAATCTGCGCCTGAACCGATACGTCAAGCGCAGACACCGGTTCATCCGCGATGATGATCTCCGGCCGGGAAATCAACGCTCTTGCAATTGCAAGGCGTTGCAATTGTCCGCCGGAAAGCTCCGTCGGCATTCTGCCTAATACCGATTTGTCAAGACTGATAACCTCCAGTAACTCTTCCAGTCTCCTGGAGGTTTCCGCGGAATTCATCCCATAGAACCGTGCCACCATGGATAGATTTTTCCGGATAGTATACTTGGGATTGAAGGAAGAAAACGGATTCTGGAAAACCATCTGGATTTTCTTACGAATTTCCTTTAATTCCGTTTTGGATAAAGTAAATATATCCTTTCCATTGAGTGTAATCGTTCCCTCCGTAGGCTGAATCAAATTCATCATACAGCGACCCAGTGTGGATTTCCCGCAACCGGATTCCCCAACTACACCCAATATCTCGTTATCCCAAACCTCAATATTTACCTGATCCAGGGCCTTTAATGTCTTCTTTCCCTTCCGGTAATACTTCTTGACATTCTTTACCTCAATCAATACATCACTCATTTTAATCTCCATTCCTCCGATCGGAAGCACATGCATTGATGTTCTTCAGAAACCGGATGTAAAACCGGTGTGTCCATAAAACATTTTTCGGATGCATACTGACATCTGGTTGCGTAGGGACATCCTACAATATCGATATTCAACTGCGGTGGCTGACCTTTGATACTGGTAAGCCTGGTCGATCTCTCCCCGGCTTTGGGAATACAGGAAATCAGCGCCTGCGTATACGGATGAACCGGATGGTTGAAGATCTCATGTACATTTCCCGTCTCCACAATCTGTCCGGCGTACATCACAGAAACAGTATCGCAGATTTCTGCGACGACACCAAAATTGTGCGTGATGATCAATATCGAGCTGTTTCGTTCTCTCTGCAGTTTTTTTAGCAGTACAAGAATCTGCGATTGCATTGTCACATCCAATGCTGTTGTGGGCTCATCCGCAATGAGAAGCTTTGGATTACAGGCCAGCGCCATGGCGATACACACTCTCTGTAATTGTCCCCCCGACATTTCGAAGGGATAACTGTTATAGCGGTCCGCTCCCGGCTGGATGCCCACCTTTTCCAGCAGCTCCACGGCTCTCTTCTTTGCCTCCTGCTTCGCCATTTTTTCATGTAACAGGATCATCTCGACAATCTGTTTTCCAATGCTTTTGATTGGATTGAGAGCCGTCATCGGGTCCTGGGAAATCATGGCAATTTCTTTGCCCCGAATCGTCTGAAGCCTTCGATTCGTCATTTTTAGTATATCTTCTCCCTCATACAGGATCTGCCCGCGGTACTCTGTTTTTTTCTCGTCGTGAAGCCGGAGTATGGATTTCGCGGTCATGGATTTTCCACAGCCGGATTCCCCCACAATACCTTGAATCGTTCCCTTCTGAACATCCAGATTGATATTTCGGACTGCGTAGATAAGGCCATACATACTGATTAATTCCAGTTGCAATCCTTGAATACTTAACAATGAATCACTCATGTACAATACCCCATTTCTTTTTGAATTTTTTCACGGAAGGGAGTGATCTTCTGGAATGGTCCAAATATCCCTGTACACCATCCGAGAACACGTTCAGGGCTACAACAATAAGGATGATCATGAGGCCGGGTGCCAGAGCCATAAACGGCTTGGAAGTCACAAAGCTTCTGCTTTCCTCCAACATAACACCCCAGTCGGAGGTAGGTGGCTGCACGCCAAGACCAAGGAAGCTCATAGCTGCCAGATCCAGAATTGCCGCCCCCACATCCAGCGTCAGCTGCACCAGGAGCGTAGGGATACAATTGGGCAGAATCTGGACAAACAAAATGGTAAAATCACCATATCCGGTTGCCTTAGCGGCCTCCACATATGTCTTTCCCTTCTCCACCAGCACCAGAGATCTTGTCAGTTTTGCCAGCATCGGAATATAGAAGATACCCAGTGCAAAAACCGCGTTCAACAGACTTCTTCCGAAAGCTGCCACAAAGACAAATGCCAAAAGCAGTGCCGGAAACGAAATGATAACATCACAGATTCGCATCAGAATGGTATCAATTTTGCCACCGTGATACCCTGAGAACAAGCCCAGCGGAAGTCCCGCAACAATCGATACACCGACGACTCCCAGCGCACCAAGCAGCGAAGTTCTCCCTCCATACAAAAGTCTGGAGAAAATATCTCTTCCGGCTTTATCGGTTCCAAGCAGATGCTTTGTTGAAGGATCCTTCAATATATTGAGAATATCCACTTCATCCGGATCGTAGGGAGCAATCACTCCCGCCAGTGAAATTCCGACAATGATGATCAATAATACCGCCAGAGAAATTGTGGTGGAGACGGTAAAAAATCTTCCGGCGTTATATTTGTCTTTCTTTTTACCCAATAACTTGCGCAGTAATCTCATAAGCTTTTCCTCTATTCCATTCGTATTCTGGGGTCAATCACCGCATACAGGATGTCGGACACGGTCGAAATCACCAAAAATAGAAAAATTAACAGCATGGTGATGGACTGGGTAACCGCATAATCACTGTTCTGAATCGAGTTGACCAGCAATGTGCCAAGTCCACCGAGAGAAAACACATTTTCCACCAAAACTGCACCTGCCACCATACTTCCTATCTGAATGCTCACAACAGAAATAACCGGAATAACCGCGTTTTTCAGATTATGACTGATGACCAGATGGGTTGTGGAACACCCCTTGGCAATTGCCGTCATGGTGTAGGGAGCATTCATCTGTTCAATCATATTGGCACGAACCACCCGCATAGCAAGAGCAATCATGGTAAATCCCAGTGCTATCGACGGCAATAGCAGCCTCTGAAAGTATTCCCTGACATTGCTGAAAGATCCGACAAAGGGATAACCCGGATTTACCTTTGAAATAATAATAATCATCAGTATGCTGGTAAAAAATGCCGGGCAACCATTCAAGATCAGGATAAAGACATTCAAGGCTTTATCAAAGATCCCATCCTTCTTTACCGCACAGACAACGCCCAGAGGTATCGCTATTATGAGCGCAAACAACGAGGACATAAAAACCAGTCCCAGTGTCACGCTCAGTCTCCCCGGAAGAAGATTCGAAACATCCGTCTGGTACTTAAAGCTCATACCAAGCTTACCGTGCAGAATACCGTTTACCCAGATAAAGTATTGCTCCACATACGATTTGTCCAGATGGAAGGACTGTATAACGCTCTGCCGGGTCTCCTCGGAGCTTTCTTTACCGCCCAGAATAACAGAGATCGGGTCAACCCCGGACAGCCGAACCATAAAGAATATAATGATACTGGAAATAAATAATACAACGATCATCTGGAGGATTCTTTTTCCTATAAACTTACCCATATCGTCCCGGCCTTTCTATGGTTATTTTTCCTGTGTCAGTTCCGCAAACACAACGTCTAAAATCTCGATGGTTCTACGAATTTCCTTTTCTGTATGTGCTGTTGACAAGTACATTCGGCCTCTCTTAGGGGTCAGCCGCAGTCCATAAGCCTTAGAGAGAGTCACAACCTTTTCGTAGAACTCATAATCCAGATGTTGCAGACAGTCTCTGAAGTCATACATGCCCCTCTTTGCTCCGAAAAGCATGGTACAGATTGCTCCCGCGTGATCCGTAAACACCGGTATCCGATATTTTTCGGCGACACGATTAATTCCTTCGCTCAACATCGTTCCCAGCTCGTCAAACCGCCTGTAAACTTCCGGGTTTTCCAACTGTTCTAGGGTATAGAGGGCTGCTGCCGTGGCAAGGGCATTTCCATTAAATGTACCGGATGCATGTACTCCACACTGCATGATCTTACTTTTGCCGGCACAGACCGCCATCGGAAATCCCGCTTTAAGCGCCTTGGCAAAGGTTGCAAGATCCGGTGTCACACCGTAGTACTCCTGGGCTCCCCCTAGGGCCATATGAAAACCGGTGATGACCTCGTCAAAGATCAGTACAACATGATGCCTTGTAGCAGACTCTCTGACTCTTTTTAAGTAATCCTTCTGAGGATTAATGGGACCCGAATCGCACATGAAAGGTTCCATGATAATCGCAGCGATATCATCCCGCTCCTGCAGGGTTTTCTCAACAATATCCGCATCGTTCCACGGGAGTACACAAATATTGTCCGTGCTCTCCCCGGGCTGTCCGGGATTATGGATAATCTTGTTGGGGTGATTGTAGTCCCCCAACTCTTCTACCGAATTAGCGTCAATGGATATCTTTTCTTCGTCTGCCCAGCCATGGTACTGACCTTCAAACTTTATGATAACCTTTTTCCCCGTATAAGCTCTTGCTACCCGGAATGCGAACAGATTCACTTCCGTACCGGAATTCTGAAAGCTTACCATCTCGGCACAGGGAATATCCCGTACCAGATGTCGCGCAAGTGTCAGCAGGCTTTCTGTCGGTGCTGCAAAATGGGCTCCCTGCTTTAATTGCCGTGCGATGGCTTCATTCCATCCGTCGTTCGAATACCCCAGAATAACCGGCCCAAGGCCGTTTACATAATCGATGTATTCATTTCCGTCCACATCATACATATAAGGTCCCTTTGCATGGCTCATAGCCACCGGGTATTCCTCTCCCGCAGCTCTGTGAAAGGAGCTCGCAACTCCATCCAGCAAAACTTCCTTCAGATCACGATACAATTGCTCTGACTTTTGTGTATTGTACTTTTCCATTGCACTCATCTCACTATTACGATTTGAATACGGATGTATCAGGCAAGGTATTGTCCCTTGCCTGATACATTCTATAATGCATTGCACTTTCTGCTATTTTGTATGGATATTCTTGACGTAGAAGCCCCACAGGGAAATACCGGAGCTGATCGTAGGTACATCCAATTTCTTCTCATAAATAAATTTACTCAGGATCAGATACAGGAAATCCGCGGGAACCTCATCGTTGAGAATGGCATTGGCTTTACGCATCAGTTCCTGTCTGGTTGCATTGTCCGTTGCGGTCAATTCCGCAGAGATCAGTTCGTCAAATTCGCTGTTGGAATACATCGCGTAGTTTGAGCCGCCCACGGCGCACCCCACGGAACCGAACACCGGCTCGAGATATCCGGAAGCATCCGGGTAATCGGGATACCACTCGTAGAGAATCATATCATACGCAGATCCGTCTGCCATCGCGTGGTTGAACGCTGCAGAAGCCCATTCATCATAAGAAACTTCTTCGATGGTCACGTTGATGCCGATCTGCGCAAGACTCGCCTGAATGATCAATGCGACCGTCTTAAAGGTAGAGCTGTCATTCCGGGTAACCACGGTGCAACTGAATCCATCGGGATAGTCGGAGGCTGCCAGGTACTCTTTTGCCTTTTCCAAATCAAAACTATAGTCAATCAATTCATTCTCGTATTGATTTTTCCAACCTTCATAATCTCCTGCCCAGAGAGAAGAATTCACCGGAGTGACTTTCGTCTCACCGCCATAACCATAGAGGACACCCTCTACCAGACTGCTTGTGTCAATTGCATAGGTTACTGCCTTTCTGACATTGACATCATCAAAGTATTCACTCTGGCAGTTGTACGCCAGAAATACGGACCCCAACGTGTCGACCAGCTGCATATCCAGCGCTTCGTTGTTCTCAACCTCACTCATGACATCCAGTGAGGGATCGAAGATCATATCAACCTGTCCGGAGTTCAATGCATTTACCATGGTCAAATCCTCGGTGATGATCTCAAACTTTACTTTATCCCACTCCACACTGTCTGCATCGCGATAATTCTCGTTCTTGCTCAGAACAATCTCTGAGCCGGAAGTCCAGCTGTCGAATTTGAATGCACCCGTTGCAACAACGCCTCTGTCAGGTTCGCCAAAGGAATCCGGATCTTCCTCATAGAAGCTCTTTTCAAATACCATGCCGGCGGATGTTGCAAACACATATTGGAAACACGCATTCGCTTCCTTCAGTTTTACCGTAAACTCCCAGTCACCGGTCTGTTCCATGGTATCAACACCTTCCAGCATCCAGGCGAGATAAGAGGCAACCTCGGGATCCCGATGGTGCTCTATCGAAAACAGCACATCCTCCATGGTCATGGGATTACCATCTGAGAAGAGAATATCATCCCTTACTTTGTACACATAAGTAAGCTCGTCCGTCTGTTCCCAGCTTTCCAGCAGCTGGCACTGAAGCTGATTGTCTGCGTCAAATGTAAGTAAAGTCTCCAGAACCTGAGGCTGAATCTTGCACGTGATTCCGTCGTAGCCATAGGCAGGATCAAAAGATACGATATCCCCCGAGAAGGCCATTTTAAATTCCCGGGAAGCTTCTCCCGTTGTCTGAGCTGCTTCAGAACCCTGTGCACTTGCACTCGTTGAGCTGCTCTCCGATGTGGAACCGGAACAGCCCGTAAATGCTGTTGCCATCACGGAGGCTGCCATCAATAAAGCAACCAGTCTACTCGTTTTCTTTCTCATAATATCTCCTCCTTTTGTTTTAAAAAAAGAGCTAACGGCACCCCATCGTGCTGTCAGCTCCTTTGCTTTGAATGATTTATACCACAATCAATTCTGCGATTCAATAGTTTGCATTTATTTGTTCCGATTTTTACCAAAATATGATATGATGATAAAAAATACGGAGACAAATAATCATGAATGACTTTCTTCCAAACAGTTCTCTAACTGCTGTACAACCAAGCTTTTATTTTGATTTTGAGGATTACCGGGAGCGCAAGCCCCGGAATCCTATTCTGCAACAATATATTGGATCTTTTTATGAGATCATCACGAAATCCAACTCCGTATCCTCCGTCCCCGTTGTACCGGATGGGTGCATGGATATCATTTTTATCTCCGACTACAACGAAACCCGTCCCTATCTGCTTAAAACAGCGCAGGCTATATTGGGTATGTGTGTAAGTTCCAATCGAAACGTTTTGGGCATTCGCTTTAAACCGGTGGGTATTTCCAAATTCATTCATTATGCATCCGATGAAAGCTCCACATATATGATTCCACTGGAGGAATTCAACGGTACCGAGAAGTTATGTATCCACGAGTTCAATCACAATTACAGCTTCGAGGCCAAATGCAGCATTCTGGAGGAAATCCTTCTTCAAAGTCTCATCGAAAACGACACGAAAATGGAACTGACCCAGCAGATCGCCAACTATATCATCCGTCAAAACGGTATTGTAACTGTCGAACAGCTGAGTCGGGAGTATTTCTACAGCACGCGCTATATAAACAAACTTTTTCATGAGAATGTAGGCATGTCTCCCAAGAAGTTCTGTGAGATCGTACAGCTTCAGAATGTGCTCAGCACGGTATGTACCACCACCGACAAAATGGCTTCTGTTGCCGCACAAACCGGCTATTATGACCAATCCCATATGAACCATGTGGTAAAACGCCTGTTAAACACCACTTCCTCCAAGCTTCGAAACAATGAGTTCTTTGAAGAAATCCGCGAAAACCTGGATATCAAATATTTCTATTAGCAAATCCGGCCATCCGGATCTACATAAGCCGATAGCTCTCCGGGCGTCTATCCTGGAAAGTGGTATAATATCCCTGACGAAGAGCAGTCGCCTCCTCCAGGTCAATCTGATGCCAGATGTACCCCTCTACTTCCTCATCCAGAGTTTCCAGTGGTCTTCCGATGGGATCCAGAATGCGTGAATGACCAAAAAAGGACGTTACACGGTCCATCCCCACGCGGTTTGCTGAAGCTAACGGCAGAATGTTATCGTATGCACGGCTTGCAGTCGTTAACTCCCAATCGTATACATAGGGATTCTCCCAATTTGTACTGATCAACAGCAGTTCTGCCCCCTGCAATGCCAGGGTTCTCGCCGCCTCCGGAAATACCGTATCATAACAGATAAGCATCCCGATTTTCCCGAAATCCGTGTCCACAGCACAAAAAGCATCGCCATGTTCACACCAACTCTTTTCGCTGCCAAAGGGATGGACCTTCCGATAGTTATACACTACACCACCGTCCCTTCCCAACAGCATCATACTGTTATAAAGTACGTCCCCGGCTTCTTCGGGATATCCAAATGCCAGATAGACGTGGTATTGGGCCGCTCTCCTGCCCAAACGCTTGCCGGTCTCCCCCGCTCCGGGTACTTCTGCCATTCGCTGAAACTCCGTTCTGGTTCCGTCATAACCACTGTTGGCCAATTCCGGGAAAAGAATCAAATCCGTATCCGGATGTTCCTGCATGACCTGATCGATCCAATACTCCATCCGGATCAGGTTATACTCCTTGTCACACAATACCGGTGCAAACTGCACACACGCAACCGCTGCCTTTCTCATGCGCATTCCTTCTTTCTTTTCTTATGAAACCAAAATACAACATAGAATTCTCCATTGAAAAGTAAATTTCGGAACAGATTGCCGACAAAATCCCTATTCACAAAGTTCCGGGAATTTCCAGACATACAAATCCACTCTGTCGAACATAAAAAAGGGATCTGCATCCTGCAGATCCCCGTTCCGATAAAGCATCGGTATATTTACTTATTCCCTTACCTACACTTCAATACGACCTTCTTCAACCAATTGGATAAATGCCTCTGCGACCTTCGGATCAAACTGCGTTCCGATATTGCGCCGGATCTCCTCCACCGCATACTCCACGGACAGCGAATCCTTGTAAGACCGCTTGGATACCATAGCGTCAAAGCTGTCGCAGACTGCCAGAATTCGTCCGAACAAGGGGATATCCTCGCCGGCCACTCCCCTCGGGTATCCTTTCCCGTCGTAGCGTTCATGATGCGATATCACCGCCGGAGTCACATAACTCATATTGGGGAGGAACTGGATCATCTCGACGGAGTTGAGTACGTGACCCTTCATGATAACGTATTCCTCGTCCGTCAGTTTTCCTTCCTTCTTGAGAATACTCTCCGGTATACCGATCTTACCGATATCATGCAAAAGTCCCGCTTCCTTCAGGACTTCCAGATCATCTCCCCGTATACCGAGTCGTTTGCCCAAAAGCACCGCATATTCGGAAACATGGTTGGAATGGGCAAAGGTTACAGAATCCTTGGCATCGATGGTCGCCATCAGGGAGTAGATAATCGGAGCAACCTGTCCGATCTTACTCTTCTCGCCGTCATCAGCGCCTTCAATTCCGGCTTCGTAAACTTCAATCCTATTTTTACCATTGCGCTTCGCATAAAAGCAGGCGCGTTCCGCCTGTCTTTGCAGTTCCGTAAAATCATCCAGCGTTCCCGGATTGGCTGCAATACCGATACTGAAAGTAACCGGCTGAAGCACATGGGGTCTGTCCGGATTGTCCGCCGAAACATTGTGCTGTATGATTCTTGCCAGACCGGTCAGACTCTTGAGATTGCCGGTTTCTACATCGATTATGAACTCGTTTCCGCCCAGTCGGAACACCGTACCCTTATCTCCGACGGTCTCCCGAAGAAGCTTCGCGCACCACTTTAACAGTTCATCTCCGAAGTTCTCTCCATACAGCTCATTGTACAGTTTAAAATCGTCGATATCCAGGCTGATCAGTCCATGTGCCTGATCCAGATCAATTTTCTTCTGAATATACTGTTTCCAGTAATTTCGATTGTAGAGCCCCGTCAATTCGTCATGGATCGTAACCTGATAGATCTGTTCATAGATATTGACATTCTTTAAGCAGACCGAGACGCTGGCCATAATTCTGTGGAAATAGCCCATCTCAATATAATTCAGGTTCGCTCTGCCGTTTGCTTTCAGGTAGACAAACCCACGAATCTGATTATCGTATTTCAACGGACGCAGTTCCTGACGGATCTCTTCTTCCGGAAGCTCGATCTCTTTGGGAAGCACCACCTCTTCATGCTCATCCAAAATGCCCACATCCTCAGAGGTCTGTGGTGTATAACGCCCTGTCTGATTCTCCTTTGTATAAACACAGATACGGGTACCGGGAGCAATCTTTTTCAAGGTATCGCGCAACTTTTCAAATAACTCTTCCTCGTTGAACAGGGATGCCGTTTCACTCTGGAAACGATTGGACAGTTCCTCCAGTTGATGACGGTAACGTACCATCACAAACTCAGCCAGCTCGCGCGCGACCAAAACCACAACGGAAGACCAGGTGCAGAGGATAATCATAAACAGTAACAATTCCTGAGAATCGAAATCGTTCGCTGCAATCGCATTGCGGGCAAAGACATTGGCAAAAAACCACACCGGCATCAGGATGACAGCCAGAGATACCGAGTAAATCAATCCATTCGTAACCCGGTAGGAAATGTCGAACATGTACTGCCGGAACATAATATAGACAAGACAAGCCGCCATGAACACACCGGAGAGGGTATCGTAAGGAAACAGATTTCCCGGAAGAATCTCCAGAAGATTTCCCACTGCCACAATCAGAATGCCGACCAGCAGCGGGCACAGCTTACGAATCTTGTTGCGGTCACCGCGAACCGAACGCCAGGTTTTCGCAAAGACATACAAAAACAAAACCACTTCCGGAACGATGATGATATAAATCCCGTTTCCCGACGCATAGGTATATGCCAGTGTACCATCAGGCCTCTCTACCACTGACGGTGCCGCCAGAATAACATCCCATATTCCGTTGGCAAGACTTAGCAGAAGTGTCGCAATGAGTGAAACCCTAATCAGCAGTTTGCCCGGGATCTCCAGAAAACAGAACATAAAATTATAGATGCTCACCGGGATCAGGAACAGTCCGAATAACGAAACATTGTACCAGAAGCGGATTCCGGGCGGCACCTGAAGACGCATTAAAACAGCGCCCGCGGTCCAGACGATACAGGCGGTCAGTACCAGACGAAACGCCTGTACGATTCTGGTCTTCGGCGCATTAAAAAAGCAAAAGAGCATAAAGAGATAGCAGACTACCGCACCTATTGGAACTTGTATATACAAATTCTTCGCAAGCATTCCGCCACCTCCCGGTTTTCTCTCAACTGTAACTTGAATACATCAAAAATGAATTTGCAGGACAACACCTGTCTCAGGATTCTTCATCAAAGAGAATCCCGTATATTATATCACTTCGGATTATAAAAAACAACCACTCCCGTCTCCGCCGTAGCCTTCAGATCGATCAGACGCTGATTTTCACTTCCGCGAAATGCAAGTCTTAGATTCTTCTGTTCCGCAAGAAATCTTCCGTCCACAAGCACATCCGCATCTTGAAGGATTGTCGCCACATCCCGGTCTCCCTGACTGATTCGGTCAAGGAGTTCCTCGTAGGTATACCCACTGTAGCACCAGATATCCTTCTTCGGATATTGCTCCTTTACAGATTCCACCAGTTTTGCAACACAGGTACAGTTTGCGGGATCCAGCGGTTCCCCGCCCAAGAGGCTCAGTCCCCGTATATAATCCGGAGAAAGGAGTTTCAAAAGATACTCCCGTGTATCCTCCGTATAAGGATTTCCGTATGCAAAATCCCACGCCTCGGCATTGAAGCACCCCGCACAGTGATGATTACAGCCGCTCACAAAAAGGGAAACCCTTATCCCCGGGCCGTTGGCAACATCCGTCTCCTTAATCGTCGCATAGTTCATAAGAATCCTCGTTTCTTTCCGCAACTCATCGGACATTCTTTACAGGTGCAGCACTCTCGCCTTAATCTCCTTGGTTTTTCCGGTGTTCCAGTAATTTTCTCCCAGATATCCACAGGTGCGTCTGGTAACGTTCATCTTGGCATGATCCCGGTTGCCACACTGGGGGCACTCCCACTCATTGTCATCGTTGATCCGGATTTCTCCGTCGTATCCGCATACATGACAGTAATCGGACTTGGTGTTGAATTCTCCATACTGAATATTGTCGTAAATGAAACGGATTACCTCCTCGATTGCCTCCACATTGTGCATCAGATTGGGGATCTCCACATAAGAGATTGCACCTCCCAGGGACTTGTTCTGAAATTTGCTCTCAAAGGTAAATTTCGAGAACGCGTCAATTTTCTCGCGCACATCCACATGATAGGAGTTGGTGTAGTATCCTTTATCCGTAACGTTCTCAATATCACCGTACTTCTCCCGGTCAATACGTGCAAAACGGTAGCAGAGAGACTCCGCAGGTGTTCCGTAGAGGGAGAAAGCGATCCCCGTCTCCTCTTTCCATCTCGCAGCGGCATCCTTCATGCGATCCATCACCTGAAGCGCAAACGTCGTTCCGGGCTCCTGGGTGTGGCTGCAGCCCTTCATCAAATAAGTCGTCTCGTAGATTCCGATATAACCCAGAGACATGGTGGAATATCCGCCCAGCAGATATTTGTCGATCTTCTCACCTTTTTTCAGGCGTGCAATCGCACCATACTGCCAATGGATGGGGCTGACATCGGAGGGGGTTCCGAGAAGCGCTTTGTGTCTGCACATAAGAGCCTCATAGCAAAGTTCCAGTCTCTCATCCAGAAGTTTCCAGAATTTCTCCTCGTCACCTTTCGCCAGTATCCCGATCTGGGGAAGATTGATACTTACAACGCCCTGGTTGAAACGTCCCTCCCACTTATACTCCCCGTTTTCATCCTTCCAGGGGGACAAAAACGACCGACATCCCATGCAGGAGAAAACATTGCCCTCGTAATTTTCCCGCATCTTCTTTGCAGAAATATAGTCCGGATACATGCGCTTGGCAGAACACTGAGCTGCCAATCTGGTCACGTAGTCGTACTTACCGCCCTTAAGAGCGTTATTTTCATCCAACACATAGACAAGCTTCGGGAATGCCGGTGTCACATAAACACCTTTTTCGTTCTTGGTTCCCCGGATGCGCTGACGCAGAATCTCTTCAATGATCATCACCGTCTCTTCCACGTAGGGATCCTCGTCATCAATGTGTAAAAACAGCGTGACAAAGGGAGACTGTCCGTTTGTTGTCATCAGCGTATTGATCTGATATTGAATGGTCTGAACTCCGCTTCTAAGCTCATCCTGAAGACGAAGCTTCACCATCCGTTCCTTGGACTCTGCATCCAGCTGTTCTCCGAATTCCTGATCCAGCTGCTGCTCAAACTTTTCACGGCTTCTGCGCAGGTACTTGCCAAGGTGCTTGATATTGACGGACTGTCCGCCGTACTGGTTACTTGCAACCGCCGCGATAATCTGGGTTGTCACCGTGCATGCGACCTGAAAGCTCTTGGGGGACTCGATCAGCTTGCCGTTGATTGCCAGTCCGTTGTCGAGCATGTCCTTGATATTGATCAGGCAACAGTTGAAAATCGGCTGGATGAAGTAGTCTGCATCATGGAAATGAAGCACCCCGTTATCGTGTGCCATGGCAATATGTTCCGGTAAAAGCAGTCTGCGTGTGACATCTCTGGAGACTTCACCTGCAATATAATCTCTCTGAGTGGACGCAAGACGGGTGTTCTTGTTGGAATTCTCCTCGGCCAGCTCTTTATTTTCATTGCGAATCAGTTTCAGAATGGACTCATCCGTGGTATTGGATTTGCGCAGAAGACTGCGCTGATAGCGGTACACGATATATTTTTTGGCAAGCTTGTATTTATTATGCTCCACCAGATGTGCCTCAATCATATCCTGCACCTTCTCCACGGAAAGTGTGTCCTTCTCCTGCCCTCTCACCTCGGCAAGAATCTCTGCGATCAGAGCATCGTCTGCGCGGTCCTTCTCCTCCACCTCGTTGTTCGCCTTGCGGATCGCGGCAACAATCTTTTCCTCCTCATAGGGCACAATACGTCCGTCTCTTTTCTGAATCTTCGTAACGCTCAACTTTCGATCTCCCTTCCGTGCGCGGCCCGGTGTCTGTGTCCGGTTCTGTTCCTGACCGTTTCTCCCGACGGGTCCGCGCGCAAAGCGGCTGTACCGCTATCGATACAGCCGCTTCCATATTTTGTGTTTGCATTCTTCTTGCGTATCTATATCTTGTAGTTAATTATAATAAAGACACACTCAAAAATCAATACCTTTTCGCGATAGGAATTAGGAAACCAAATTCTTTCGTTCCCTTTTTCTCTCCCCGCCGGGCGCGCTGCACGGGGTATATCCTTCTTATCTGCGTCTCTCATACCCCGCCTGTTGTCCTGCGCGGGGTATATCCTTCTTGCTTGCGTCTCTCATACCCCGCCTGCTGTCCTGCGCGGGGTATATCCTTCTTACCTGCGTCTCTCATACCCCGCCTGCTGTCCTGCGCGGGGTATGTGCTTCTTGCTTGCGTCTCTCATACCCCGCCTGCTGTCCTGCGCGGGGTATGTGCTTCTTGCTTGCGTCTCTCATACCCCGTCCACGGGGTATAACCTTCTTGTATTCATCCTATATACCCCGTCTGTCGCTTTCACCGGGGTATCTGCGTCTTGTTTTCCTCTTCCATACCCTGTCCGCCACGCTCACCGGGGTATCTGC
>CAMAGI010000005.1 GCA_945833775.1 uncultured Lachnospiraceae bacterium | reverse complement strand
TCCTGTAATATAGGCTTATTTTAAAAGCTCCATTATAGGCCCGGACTCCAATATCCGAATCTTGGGCCTTTATTATGCTCCGAATTGTAAGCCTGAACTTTGATTTTTGCATCTTAGGCCTTTTCCTTTCGCCGAATTGTAAGCCTGAACTTCAATTCCTGCATCCTGGGCCTTTTTCGTGCCAAAAACTGTAAGCCTAAACTTCGAATTTTGCATCACAGGCCTTTTTCGTCCGCCGAATTGTAGGATCCAATTATGTTTTCATTCCATATTTAGGTTATTGAGAAAAAATATCAATAGAGATTTTTGAAGATAAAGTGTATTGACAATCGGAGTTAGTTATATTAAACTGAGTTAAGTTAGAAAATACTAACTGCAGGAATGCAGATCATTATGCGGTTGGATAGACCGGTTGGATAGACCGGTTGGATAGATCGGTTGGATTGCGCGGTTGTATAGACTTGGGGAAAGGTGTGGCAGCAGCTATGAATTTGTCAGATGCAAAGATCGGAGAAGAATACATCGTGAGAGATATCGCGGCGCAGGACGAAGAGCTGAAGTCTTTCCTGTTCTCGCTGGGTTGTTACAGCGGAGAACCGATTACGGTAATTTCGCACATTAAGGGAGGCTGTGTGGTTTCCATCAAGGATGCAAGATACAATATCGATACGGATTTGGCGAAAGCCATTTCTATATAAATATCCCAATGGTGAGCGGATCACTATATTTTTAGGGAGTCAAGTTAGTATTAACTAACAACAATTCTTTTACAAAAGCAGTATGAGAGCAAGGAGGATTCATCATGAGAATCGCATTGGCAGGCAACCCGAACAGCGGAAAGACGACGATGTACAATGCCCTGACGGGGAGGAATGAAAAGGTCGGAAACTGGGCCGGCGTTACCGTGGAAAAGAGGGAAAGTCTGATTAAGAAGTCCTATTATGACGGAACGGAAGAATTGATTGCGGTGGACTTACCGGGGGCTTATTCCATGTCCCCGTTTACATCGGAGGAAAGCATCACCAGCGCCTATGTCAGAAATGAGAATCCCGATGCCATCATCAACATCGTGGATGCCACCAATTTAAGTAGAAGCCTGTTCTTCACGACACAGCTGTTGGAGCTTGGCATTCCGGTGGTGGTCGCACTCAATAAGAGCGATATCAATGAAAAGAAGGATACACAGATCAATGTAGAACTCTTGGAGGAGCGGCTTGGTTGTCCGGTTGTCAAAACGGTGTCAACCTCTGCCGGGCATGTTGGCCTAAAGGATGTGGTAACGAAGGCGGTTTCGTTAAAAGGCTGCGACCAGAAGGCACCTTATACACAGAGGGAGATTAATTTACAGAGCAAGAGTGAAGTGGAAGCAGCCGACCGGGAACGTTATGATTTTGTAAAGTCGATTGTTTCTGCCGTTGAGAAGCGCAGGGTCCTGACCAAAGAGAAAAATAAGCAGGATAAAATCGATGCGGTTCTCACCAATCCATGGTTTGGTATCCCGCTTTTTGCGGTGGTTATGTTCGGCGTATTTTACATTTCCCAATCGACGGTGGGCACCTGGATTGCAGACTGGCTGGTTGGCTGGATCGAAACCTTCCAGGAATGGGTGGCCGGTTTGGTGGAAAATGCCAACCCGTTCCTGCAGTCCCTCCTTGTGGATGGCATCATCGGCGGCGTAGGTGCGGTGGTAGGCTTCCTGCCGCTTGTTATGGTTATGTATTTTCTGATCGCTCTTCTGGAGGACTGCGGATACATGGCAAGGGCGACGGTCGTATTGGATCCGATTTTTAAGAGAGTCGGTCTTTCCGGTAAATCCGTCATCCCTATGGTGATCGGCACCGGATGTGCGATTCCGGGTATCATGGCATGCCGTACGATCCGCAATGAGCGGGAAAGAAGAGCAACCGCCATGTTGACAGCGTTTATGCCCTGCGGCGCAAAACTCCCGGTCATCGCGTTATTTGTCGGTGCCTTTTTCGCGGATACGCCTTGGGTGGGAACCCTAATGTACTTTGTGGGGATTCTCTTAATTCTCCTCGGAGCATTCTTGGTAAATGCGGTTACCGGACACAAATTCCGAAAATCCTTCTTCATCATCGAGCTTCCGGAATACAAGCTTCCAAGCCTTAAGAGAGCTGTGATTTCCATGCTTGGACGGGGAAAAGCGTATATTATCAAGGCGGGCACCATCATTCTGGTATGCAATACCATTGTACAGATCATGCAGTCCTTTAACTGGCAGATGCAGGTGGTAGAGGAAGGGATGGAAAGCACCTCTATTCTTGCCACAATTGCCTCCCCCATTGCATACCTCTTAGTGCCGATCGTCGGTATCGTTGCATGGCAGCTGGCGGCAGCCGCAGTAACCGGCTTTATTGCCAAGGAAAATGTGGTGGGAACCCTTGCCGTCTGCTACGGATTGAGTGCTTTTATTGACACGGAAGAGCTTGCACTGATCGGGGATGGCAATATAGTAGCTCAGGCAATGGCACTGACCAAAGTGGCTGCACTCAGCTTTCTGATGTTTAACTTATTCACACCGCCCTGTTTTGCAGCGCTTGGCGCCATGAATTCGGAAATGCAGAGCAAAAAATGGCTGTGGAGCGGAATTGCTCTTCAGCTGGGAACCGGTTATACGGTAGCGTTTCTGGTGTATCAGATCGGTACCTTGATTACCACCGGAACATTCGGAAACGGATTTGTTCCGGGACTTATCGCAGTGCTTGCCATGGCAACGTTTGTGGCGGGATTGATTTACAGAACGAATCGGCAGTTGAAAGCACAATATCGGTTGCAAAAGTAGTTTGTGTTGGAACGAAATCAGATTTCGATCGGAAAGGAGTCCCTGTGGAGAATTTCATTGTCGCCGGGATCGTGTTGGTTTTGGCAGGTGCAGCGGTTTACTATTTGTGGAAAGAAAGGAAGAAAGGCGCAAGATGTATCGGATGTCCTTCCGCCGGTACCTGCCCCTGCAAAGAATGTGATATTTTTTGCGAAAAGGAATGGACGAATCCCGAATCTTATAATAAAATAGAGCCATAGAAATATCCCCGGTCAATCTGACTGGGGATTTTGTTGCCCCGGTGGTGCGTCCGTCCTGGCATTTTAAAAGGGGGACGGCAGTTTTTGTGGAGAAAGGTATTACGGAGCGACCGATTCTGAGGAGGAGCGCAGCATGTTCGGGTTTTGGCGAAAAGCAGGGAATCGTGTAAGTGTCTTGTTGGCGCTCCTTCTGTGTGTGGCAGGAATGGCAATCACCGTTTATATCGCCCGTGCGGACCGTGGAATTTCCCGGGCCGTGGCAGATGATTCCGAGAGAAGGGAGTCGCAGGAAGAGAGCCCGTGGGAGGAGAGCCCACAGGCGGAGGAGACGGAGGAAAGGCAATCGGATTTGTCCCCGGGAACCCTGGAGATTCATTTTCTGGATGTCGGGCAAGGGGATGCGACCTTGATCAAATGCAATGATCACGCCCTTTTGATTGACGCGGGGGATAGCACAAACGCGACAGCGGTTCAAATGTATCTGAAGAAACAAAGCGTTGAATTTCTGGATGCCGTGATTTGGACACATCCCGACTCGGATCATATCGGCGGTGCGGATGTCATTACGACAAAGTACAATATCGGAACGGTCTATATGACGGATCAGCAGGCGGATACGAAAGCGTACCGGGATTTGATGGATGCGATGGAGTATCGGAATTACAAGCAGACAGTACCGGTGCCCGGAGACTGTTTTGATCTGGGCGGAGCGACTGTGACCTTTCTTGCTCCGATTGAGACCCCATATGAGGATACCAACAACAATTCCATCGTCTGTCGGATTGTGTTCGGAGACAACACCTTCCTGTTTATGGGAGACGCGGAGCTTGAGGAGGAAGAGGCGATTCTGAATAGTGATGTGGAACTTGCGGCGGATGTGCTGAAAATTGCGCATCATGGAAGCTTTGCATCCACCGGGGAGTACTTTCTTGCAGCCGTACATCCGATGTATGCGGTGATCAGTTGCGGGAAAGACAATCCGTACGGATTTCCCCATGCAAAGACATTGGAACGGTTAAGTCTTCGGGATGTGAAGGTGTTTCGCACGGATGAGCAGCACAACATTGTGATGACCAGCGACGGGAACAATATCACCTGGAACACAGCTTCTTCGGAATTCCGGGAAGCGGAGAGTATCGTGCAGGGGGCGGTTTACATCGGCAACATGACGAACCGAAAGCTTCATAAAGCATCCTGTACGGGACTGCCACAGTTGCGAAATCAGATTTTATTTGATACGCTGGAGGAAGCCGAGGCGGCTGGATACACTGCACAAAACCAATGTAAGATCTGCAGACCCTTCGACGGAGCAGATACCGGCTTTCGTGAACGATAAATTACCCTGGGAGGAAGACCAATGAAAAAGAGTATGAAGCATATTTTTGTGTCCAGTACCTTCCGTGATATGCAGGCGGAGAGGGATATGGTTCAGGAACGGATGATTCCGAAGCTGCGCGCCAGGGCGCGGGAATACGGGGAGAATGTGTACGCTATTGACCTTCGCTGGGGTGTGGATACCACGGAGCTGGACTCCGATGAGGGAGCCAGAAAGGTTTTGTCGGTGTGCTTTGATGAGATCGACCGAAGTCATCCCTATATGCTGATTTTTGTGGGAGACCGTTACGGCTGGGTGCCGCCGGAGGCGACAATTAAAACGGCGGTAAACAGCAGAAGTGAATACTTTGACATGGACAATCTGGACAAAAGTATCACAGCCCTGGAAATCGAATACGGTGCCTTATCGGAGAAGTATGCGGATCAAAAAAACTGCGTTGTGTGCATGCGTCTGGACCATTCCCTCCATCTGATGCCGGCGGAGGAACGCAAAATCTATGAGGACACAGAGCCTGAGGCCGTCCGTCGTCTTCGTGAGCTGAAACACAAGCTGGAGGATGCTTTCGGGAATCGGATCATTTATTACAACTGTGACTGGTCGGACGAAAAACATAAGAACGTGAATTTCCGCGTCGGAAGCAGGGATCTTGAGGATGTGCTGGCGGATGCCTTTGTCAGAATTTTTCAGGAGGACTGGCAGGCTGTCGCAGCTCTTTCCGAGGCGGAGCGGGAGCAGCGCAAGGCGGAAGCCTTTCTGGAGGATCAGTGCCGTGCATTTTGCGGAAGAGAGAAACTTCTGGACAGGTTCTATGCGCAGGTTACGAGCGACGGGGAGCATTCGGTCTATGTGCTGCGCGGTGAAGCAGGAGCCGGAAAAACCGCACTTTTAAGTATGCTCGCGAAGCGCCTGAAGGAAAATGGCGAGGATGTCTTTTTGTCCTATGCGGGAACGACTGCGCGCAATGCAAGTGTGTATCCGGTGATCGATGATATGACCGAGTATTTTGAAAAGCTGTGGGGGGATCGGGACCGACGGGACCGGAAGGAGTTTTCATCGACCAGATCCTATCTGAGTTATCTGACCGGGTTGGTGTGCCGTGACAGGAAAGTCTATCTTGTTCTGGACGCGGTGGATCGTTACAGAGAGCGTAAGTATGTAGACAATCTGATCCTTCTGCCGGATGCGCATCCCAATCTGCGGTGTATTGTCTCGACCACGGAATCGTTAATCTTTGATGAAGCACATTCCGCGGATTTTGAATTTTTCGAGATGCCCCGGTTGTCTGCCGGGGAAAAGAGCGAGATGATCGGGGACACGTACCGGGAAATAAAAGATGAAATCTGCCAAAAGAAGAGCTCCGATCAACCGATGTATATCAAACTGTGTCTGGCGCGCCTAAAGATGATGGGATTTGAGGAACTGGCCTCTGCCGGCGGAGAACGTGAAATTATCGATGTAGCCACGGGGGTGATTCGAAAACTGCCGGATGACCTGACTCAGGCGGTTCAGCAGATCCTTGAGACCGGAATAGCAAGGGTGACCGATGACGGCACTTTTCTGCATCATATGGTGAATTTTTTTGCAGCATCCAAAAGCGGTTTGCGGGAGTCCGACCTGGTTGCCCTCGTACAGACCAGGGGATGTACCTTTAACAGTCTGGAATTTTCCTGTTTTATGGGCTACTTCGATTTCCTTTTCCGGGAGAGTGCGGATGGTCTTTATTCATTTGCAGGAAGAGCCATTCAACAGGCCCTTTCGGATGCAATCTGGCAGCAGGAATCCTCTTATGCAGAGGCGATAAAGGACCATATCAAGTCCCTGCCGAAGGAAGACATTTTATTCCGGCAGGACGGATATGCTTTTGCGGTCGCCTTTTCGGATCACGATTTGGGCGTGGCTGTCTGTGCGGCGGCAGGCTGCGAAAAACCGGACACAGTGATTGAAGCGGCGATCAAACAGGAGAGTCTGAAGGATGGTGGAGAGTTCCTGGAAACTTTGATTCCTTCTGTGATGTTGGAAGAAACGATGGTCCGGGAGCGCATGAGCTTTTTTTGTGAACGCTTCTTAAATTTGTTCGACTATCGCGATTCGGAGAATACCATTGTTGAACGCTTGAGCACGAAGATTGAAGCTACGGTTAAAATGGCGGAGTTTCTGCTAAGCAGTAAGCTGGGGGAGACTCAGAACCCGGTGCCTGTCGCAGCGGTTCCGGTTTATGAGGAAGCGAGAAAATGGTATCTGGCGTTTGGCGGTGCCATGGCAGAGCGCATGAATGAGCAGGGGAATACAGAACTCGCGCAGATGTATGCAAACCAGTCGCTGAATACCGCTGTAGTCAGAAAACCTCACGAAGAAGGGAAAGCAGAAATTCCGGATCGGCTTTCCTATGCAAAGTCTCTGCTTACCAAGGGAACCGTGTTGATCGGAAATCAGGATTATGAGGAGGCGCTGAAATATCTCTTAACGCTGCGGGACGGGATTGACCGGGAAGATCCGGAAACAATGGAGCAGGAACTTCATGATGTGTGGGTGAAGTCCATGGCAGAAATCAATCGGTGTAAGGTGCGCCTTGGAATGTATGACAGTGCAGAGGAAGAGAACGCCGTGTTGATGCAACTGTGGGATCTGGTGAAGGATACTCCCGGACGACGGAAATATCTCGAGATTGTAGCCAACGCGTTCCTCTTTGCCTATGAGGCTGCCCGGGCCCGAAAGGACTATGCCCTTGCAGAGGAAAAGATAACGCTCTGTATCGAACTGGAGAAGGAGCGGCTTGCGGAGAATACTTCTTCCTTAGCCGGAGGACAGCTCAGCTACGCATACAGTATGGCAGCGGAATTGTACGAGGAACAAAATGACACGGTGCGAGCAGAGGAATATTACAAAAAATGTTATCAGATCTATGAAGGAATTCAGAAGAATCGCAGGGACATTATCGGTGCCGGAGATTTGAAATATGCGGCGGAAAAGCTTTTTCATATGTGTATGGAAGGCGGTCGGGGAAGAGATGCCGTTGTTTATCTCAGAACCATGCTGGAGACCGGAGAGGTCATCTATCGGGAAAGTCGCTTTCCCGGAAAAGAGGCAGAAAGCCGGTATCTGAAAAGTCTGATTGACCAAAACAAACTCATGGCAGGGCTCTGTCGTAAACAGGGAATGATGGAGGAGGAGATCGAAGCCCTGACGAAAACCATGGAACTGTATGAGGAACTCAATGAAATCGATCCGGATCCGGAGATTTGGAAGCTGACCTCCAATTACTGTGTGAAGGTTACCAATCTCTGTGAACTGCGCAATCAGGCGGAGCGTGCGATGCCCTATTTCCTTCGTTGCTTTGAGTATCGGAAGCGTTATTATGAGGCTCATCCAAACACACAGAATCTGATTGAGTGTGCGGAGATACTCAGCGCCATTCATATGGCATACGGAAAACTGTGCGATTATGACAACCAGTTGAAGTATCTTTTTCTGGAGGGTGACTACGCAAGCAGGCTGGCATCGGCAGACTCCGGCTTTACCCAGAATGCCATGGCGGTCTACAGCGACATTTTTAAGTTGTGCGAGCGTTTGAAAAAAATGCCGGACATCGCCTCCGATCCGCAGGCAATGGAACGGTATACCCGGTATCAGGAGCAGGCGAAAAACGCATTTGCACGATTGTGACGGCGGTGACGGAAGGCTTTTGGGACGGACACAGACAGTAAGATCGTTATTGACAGCCCAACAGAAAAAAAGTATCATATATTAGTTAGAGAGAAACGGAAAGAGGAGATAAAATGGCACTGAGCAAGAAGCCTACCACAGGCATGAAAGATATTTTGCCGGAGGAGATGCAGATTCGCGAATATGTGATGAGCGTCATCAAGGAGACTTACGGCAGGTTCGGATTTACCCAGATTGAGACTCCCTGCGTGGAGAACATCGCCAACTTAAGCAGCAAGCAGGGCGGTGACAATGAAAAGCTGATCTTCAAGATCTTAAAGCGCGGCGAGAAGCTGAATGTGGAGGCGGCAACGACCGAGGAGGAAGTGGTTGACTCGGGGCTTCGCTATGACCTGACAGTTCCGCTGGTACGCTTTTATTCCAACAATGCCGCGCAGCTGCCGACTCCTTTTAAGGCACTTCAGATGGGCAACGTATGGAGAGCGGACAGACCCCAGCGCGGACGGTACCGCCAGTTCATGCAGTGCGACATTGATATTCTGGGAGAACCCTCCAATCTCGCGGAGATTGAGTTGATCCTTGCCACAACAACCACCATTACGAAGCTTGGTTTTCGTAATTTTCAGATCCGCATCAATGACAGGCGTATTCTGAAGGCCATGGCCGCCTATGCGGGCTTTGCCGAGGAGGATTACGACAGCGTGTTCATCACTCTGGATAAGATGGATAAGATCGGCATGGACGGCGTGAAGGCAGAGCTTTTGGAGAATGGCTTTGCCGAGGATATATGCGATAAGTACCTGTCGCTCTTCGCGGCAATCGAGGAGGCACAGAACGGGGTTGCCTGCATCATGGAGAAGCTGGGAGAGTACCTTGACCGTGAAGTGATGGCATCCTTCTGTGAGATCATTGACAGTGTGCGCGCCACCCAGGCGGACAGCTTTGAACTGGTATTTGACCCCACACTGGTGCGCGGTATGAGCTATTACACCGGGACGATTTTTGAGATTGCGATGCCCGAATTCGGCGGAAGCTGCGGTGGCGGCGGCAGATATGATAAGATGGTCGGCAAATTCACCGGCAATGACGTTCCCGCCTGCGGATTTTCCATCGGTTTTGAGCGCATTGTACTGCTGCTTACCGAGAGCGGCTTTCAGGTTCCCACCCGCCCTGCACGGGTTGCCTATCTGGTGGAGAAGGGCGTGAGCGGACCGGCGCTCAGAGAGGTCATCGTCAAGGCGCAGGAAGCGCGAAAGGACGGTAAACAGGTTCTGGTAGTCCGTATGAACAAGAACAAGAAATTCCAGAAAGAACAGCTTCAGAAGGAAGGCTACGAGGAGTTTGTAGAGTTCTACAGGGAAGCTTTGAAACAGTGATAAAAGAATCGAGGTAGACAAGAATGGCAGAGTCAATGAAAGGACTGAAACGTACCCACCGCTGTGGGGAGCTGTCCGCAGCAAATGTGGGAGAGACCGTAACCGTGATGGGTTGGGTCCAGAAAGCACGCAACAAGGGTGGAATTATCTTTGTGGACCTGCGCGACCGTTCCGGTCTTTTGCAGATTATTTTCGAAGAGAGCGAGTGCGGAAGCGCCTATTTTCAGAAGGCAGCTTCTCTTCGCAGCGAGTTCGTGGCAGCAGTTGTGGGCAAGGTGACCAGGCGTGAGGGTGCAGTCAATGAGAATCTTGCCACCGGTGAGATTGAGGTTCGTGCCTGCGAGGTACGCATACTGTCCGAGGCGGAGACCCCGCCCTTCCCCATCGAGGCGGATTCCAAGACCAAGGAGGAGCTTCGCTTGAAATATCGGTATCTGGATCTTCGCAGACCGGATCTGCAGAGGAATCTGATGCTGCGCAGCAAGATTGCAACCACAATCCGCGCATTCATGGCCAGGGAAGGATTTCTGGAAATTGAGACGCCTATCCTGAACAAATCGACGCCGGAAGGTGCCAGAGATTATCTGGTGCCCAGCCGTGTACATCCCGGCTGCTTTTATGCGCTGCCCCAGTCTCCTCAGATTTTCAAGCAGCTGTTAATGTGTTCGGGATACGATCGTTATTTCCAGATCGCAAGATGCTTCCGTGACGAGGATCTGCGCGCGGACCGTCAGCCGGAGTTTACGCAGGTGGATCTGGAGATGTCCTTTGTGGATGTGGATGATGTCATCGATGCGACCGAGAGAATGGTGGCAGAGGTTTGCAGGGAGGCAATCGGTCTGGAGGTATCCCTCCCCATCCGGCGCATGACCTGGGACGAGGCGATGAACCGATACGGTTCCGACAAGCCCGACACGCGGTTTGGCATGGAACTTAAGGATGTCTCCGAAGTGGTAAAGGGCTGCGGCTTCGGAGTGTTTACCGGAGCACTTGAAGCCGGCGGAAGCGTGCGCGGCATCAACGTAAAGGGACAGGCAGAAATGCCCCGTAAGAAGATTGACGCACTGGTTGAGTTTGCCAAAGGATATGGCGCCAAGGGTCTGGCATATCTGTGTGTGATGCCGGACGGCACTTACAAATCCTCCTTTGCCAAATTTATGACGGAGGAGGAGCTGAAGAATCTTTCCGCTGCAATGGACGGGCAGCCCGGTGATTTGCTGCTCTTCGCCGCAGACAGATTGAAGATTGTATGGTCTGTACTCGGTGCGCTGCGTATCGAATTGGCAAAACAGCTGGAGCTGATCGATAACAATCGGTTTGATTTCCTCTGGGTTACCGAGTTTCCCCAGTTTGAATGGAGCGATGAGGAGGAGCGTTTTGTCGCAATGCATCATCCCTTTACCATGCCCATGGAGGAGGATCTCCCCATGCTGGAGACCGATCCGGGAAAGGTTCGCGCCAAGGCCTACGACATTGTATTAAACGGCGTGGAGCTGGGCGGCGGAAGTGTCCGTATTTTCCAGGCGGACATTCAGGAGAGAATGTTCCGTGCGCTTGGATTTACCAATGAGAAAGCCCATGAACAGTTCGGATTTTTGCTGGATGCGTTCAAGTATGGTGTTCCCCCTCACGCAGGACTTGCAATCGGTCTTGACCGTTTTGTGATGTTGCTGGTAAAGGCGGAGAGCATTCGTGAGGTCATTGCTTTCCCCAAGGTTAAGGATGCATCCTGTCTGATGAGCGAATGCCCCGGTACCGTAGATGCAAAGCAGCTGGAGGAGCTTAGCCTTGCTACGACCGTGAAAGCGGAATAAAAATAATATGCAGGATCGAATTTATCTTTTGGATTATTCGGAACTGAGGGAAGCGGTCGACGCGCAGATGCTGATGCAGCAGGCACTTGAGAAGCTGGATGCACAGAGGCGGCAGAAGGCAATGCGCGCGCGCGACAGCTCTGCCAGGGCATCCTGCGTGGGAGCGGGACTGCTTTTACAGAAGGCTGTGGCAGAGCAAAATCTGTCGTCAGCCTTCTTTCGGTATTTTAAAGTGCGTGATCTGATTGCCTCTCTGGAGCACCCCAGAGACCTCCATCTGGTGTTTGGACCAAATGGAAAGCCGGAGTTTGCGGACAGGGCATTTCGCTTTAGTCTGTCCCATTCCGGAGATTATGCGCTCTGTGCGGTCTCAGACCATCCCGTCGGCGCGGATATCGAGCGAATCCGCACACGGAATATGCGGGCGGGGGAGCGCTATTTTGCCGCAAGTGAAAGGAAACGCCTGGCGGCATGTGCAACGGAGGAGGAAAGGCAGGATCTGTTTCACTGCCTTTGGACCCGCAAGGAGGCCTTCGGCAAAATGCTGGGTGTCGGTGTGCTTGCGGTACTTGACCGGGATCCGTCGGTGGAAAACGAGCTGAAATGGTTGGAGTTTCCCATCCCTGAGGGGTATGCGGCCTGCGTCTGTCAGTGTTCGGAGACCGCCCGATTTTTACAAAAACAGGAGTGAGTTATGAAACGTTTGTTGGTGTATTTAAAGGATTATCGCAGGGAATCGGTTCTGGCGCCATTGTTTAAGCTCTTGGAGGCCTTTTTTGAATTGTTGGTTCCGCTGGTAATGGCCAATATCATCGATCGCGGTATCGCGGATGGCAATATGGGCTACATCGGCAGGATGGGCCTGTGTCTGCTTGCCCTTGCAGCCATCGGTCTTGTTGCTTCTGTAACGGCACAGTTTTTTGCAGCCAAGGCAGCAACCGGATTTTCCACGAAGCTTCGTCAGGCACTGTTTGACCACATTCAGTCTCTGGATTTTACCAACATCGATAAAGTCGGAACGGATACCTGTATCACGCGCATGACCAGCGATATCAATCAGGTACAGAACGGTGTGAATATGGTGCTGCGGCTGTTCCTCCGCTCACCGATCATCGTATTCGGCGCCATGATCATGGCGTTCACCATTGATGTGAAGAGCGCACTGGTATTCGTGGTTGCCATTCCCCTGCTCTCCGTTGTGGTGGGTGTCATCACCGCCTGGAGTATTCCCATGTACAAAAAGGTACAGGCGGGGCTGGACCGTGTGCTGGGGATCACCAGAGAGAATCTGACCGGTGTGCGCGTGATTCGCGCATTCCATACCGAGGCTGAAGAGGAACAGCGCTTCTGTGATGAGAACAGCGCTCTTGCAGGACTGCAGATGTTTGTAGGCAAGGTAAGCGCCGTCATGAATCCCGTGACCTATATCATCGTAAACGGTGCCACGATTGTGTTGATCTACATCGGTGCGATTCAGGTAAATATCGGAAACTTAAGTCAGGGTGAAGTGGTTGCCATTGTCAATTACATGTCTCAGATTCTGGTTGAGCTGATTAAGCTTGCCAACCTGATTATTACCATCACCAAGGCACTTGCCTGCGCGAGTCGTGTGGCTTCCGTGTTCGAGATTGAGAATGCACAGAATCTTCCCGGTGTGGAGGCGTGTGATCAATCGGAGGCGGAGCCGGTACCGGAGAATGGGGGAGCAACTCCGCCATATCTGGTGTTCGATCATGTATCCTTAAAATATGAGGGAGCCGGTGATGAGACGCTCCATGATATTCATTTTGCGGTTAATCAGGGGGACACCGTCGGCATCATCGGCGGCACCGGTTCCGGTAAATCCTCCCTGGTCAATCTGATTCCCGGTTTCTATCCGGCAACCGGGGGAAGTGTTCGTTTGAACGGCAGGGATATCAAAACCATTCCTGCGGATGAACTGCGTGCCCGTATCGGTGTGGTGCCTCAGAAGGCAGTTCTTTTTAAGGGTACGATCCGCAGCAATCTCTTGTGGGGGAAACCCGATGCCACCGAGGATGAACTGTGGCAGGCAGTGGATCTGGCACAGGCCAGAGAGGTGGTGGAAGGCAAGGAAGGAAAGCTGGATGCCGAGGTTGCCCAGAACGGTAAGAATCTCTCCGGAGGACAGCGTCAGCGCCTGACCATAGCGAGAGCCCTGGTGCGAAAGCCCGAGATCCTGATTTTGGATGACAGCGCATCGGCGCTGGATTATGCAACGGATGCGAAACTGCGCAGCGCACTGCGTACACTGGAAAATCAGACAACCACCTTTATCGTTTCCCAGAGAGCTTCTTCCATCCGGCATGCGGATAAGATCATTGTGCTGGATGACGGCGAGATGGCCGGAGTCGGTACCCATGACGAGCTTCTTGCAAACTGTACGGTATATCAGGAAATCTATTATTCCCAGTATCCAAAAGATGCCGTCGGGGCGGACAACACCGGAAGGGAGGCGTAAGGCGCATGGCAGAAAAAAATGCAAATCAGACAAGCCGGGGGAAGACCATCGGCAAAGTGTTAAACTATATCAAAAGATACCGCTTCGGGGTGATTGCCTCTCTGATCCTGGCGGTTGTGGTAGTTGTTCTGACCCTTTCGATTCCGATTCTCACCGGTAATGCGGTGGATCTGTTATTGGGAAAAGGGCAGGTGGACATGCAGGGAATTTTCGCCATCCTGTGGAAAATCGGTGTCGCTATGGTTGTCACGGCTGCAGCGCAGTGGCTGATGAATACCTGCAACAACTATATTACGTATCACGTGATCAAGGATATCCGCGAGGATGCCATGCACAAGCTTCAGATCCTGCCCTTGAAATACCTGGATGCCCATTCCTACGGAGATATTGTCAGCCGCGTGATAGCGGATGTGGATACCTTTGCGGATGGACTTCTGATGGGATTCACGCAACTGTTTACCGGTGTTTTGACCATCGTAGGGACACTGCTTTTCATGCTGGTGACGAATGTACCCATCACGCTGGTGGTGGTCTGCATCACACCGGTTTCCTTCCTGGTTGCCCGTTTTATTGCAACCCGTACCTACTCGATGTTTCAGGAGCAGTCGAAGACAAGAGGGGAGCAGACGGCACTGATTGAGGAGATGGTGGGAAATCAGAAGATTGTCAAGACATTCTCCCGGGAAGAAGCGGTGAAGGAACAGTTTGCCGGGATCAACGAAAGGCTCCAGAAGTGTTCGCTGAAGGCGATTTTCTTTTCCTCGCTGACCAACCCCTGCACCCGGTTTGTCAACAGTCTGGTGTACGCCGGTGTGGGCATCTTCGGCGCTTTCTTTGCCATCCGGGGCGGCATCAGTGTGGGACAGTTGTCCTGCTTCTTGAGCTATGCCAATCAGTACACCAAGCCCTTTAATGAGATTTCCGGTGTAGTAACAGAACTACAGAACGCGCTGGCCTGTGCGGCGAGAATCTTTGAGTTTATCGAGGAGGAGCCGCAGATTGCAGAGCCTAAAGACGCGCGTGTGCTCACTGATGCAAAGGGCAATGTGGTGCTGGATCATGTCTCCTTCCGATATGTGCCTGAGAAGAAGCTGATCGAAGATTTTAATCTGCAGGTAAAGCCGGGGCAGAGAGTGGCGATCGTCGGACCTACCGGCTGCGGCAAGACCACTGTCATCAATCTGTTGATGCGGTTCTATGATGTCAACAGCGGCAGGATTGAGGTGGACGGAACCGACATTCGTGACATCACTAGAGGAAGCCTGCGCACCTCCTATGGAATGGTGCTTCAGGAGACCTGGCTGCGCTCGGGAACCATCCGCGACAATATCCGAACCGGTAAGCCCGATGCCACCGATGAAGAGGTGATCGCCGCAGCCAGGGCTGCTCATGCACACAGCTTTATCAAGCGTCTGCCCAGGGGCTATGACACTGTCATTTCAGAGGATGGGGGAAGCCTGTCCCAGGGACAGAAACAGCTTTTGTGCATCGCCAGAGTGATGCTTTGCCTGCCGCCCATGTTGATTCTGGACGAGGCAACCTCCTCCATTGATACCCGCACGGAGCAAAAGATTCAGAATGCTTTCGCGAAGATGATGGAGGGTCGTACCAGTTTTATCGTCGCCCATCGTCTGTCTACCATAAAAGAAGCCGATGTGATTCTGGTCATGAAAGACGGCAACATTATCGAGCAGGGGGATCATGAAAGCCTGCTTGCCCGGGGCGGATTTTATGCACAGCTCTATAACAGTCAGTTTGCTGCTGTATAGGGAACGATCAATGTGCAATCGATAAAAAGTACAAGATGATGACGGCTGCTTATGAGGTGAACTATGGGGAAACAGATGATAAACTGTATGATTCGATGTATCCGATTATTGCTCTGTGGAGTCCTGGCAGGAACCCTGCTGCTCACGGCTGTGTTTGCGGTACCGGTAAACGAGGAGCATCGGACGGAAGCCATGGAGATCTTTGACGCGGAGGGTTCCCATCCGATCCTTCCCATCCTGAATTTCGGCTCCGGCTACGAAATGCAGTATTATCTTCCGGGGCTTATGGACAATTACACGGACGCACTGATGGTGAGCACGGCGACGGATACCAATTTCGGAAATGTGCTGTCCCGTGCCATGCGGATGTATTCGGACAGACTGGAGAAGGATTATCCCTATTACTGGCACGGTTATGTGGTCCTGCTGCGCCCGCTTCTGTGGCTGTTTGATTATTCGGAACTTCGCATCGTCAATTTTCTGGGACAGCTTGCACTGCTGGGGGCGCTTGCTTTTGCCCTGCGCAGGAAGGAGTGCAACAGAGGGCTTACGGCAGTTTTATTTTCTTCCTACGCCCTGCTCTTCCCCATGGCGATGGCTATGGGACTGCAGTATACCTGGATCTATTACATCGCGGGGGGAGGAAGCCTTTTCCTGATATGCAGGGGCAACCGGATGGATCAAAATCTGAACTATGTTCCGTTCTTTCTGCTGCTCGGAATGTGTACCTCCTTCTTTGATCTTTTGACATTCCCGCTTTTGACCTGGGGTCTGCCTCTTTTGTGGTGGCTGGTTACTTCCGCGGAAGAAGAGTACAGTACGCAGGCGGTGAAAAAATATTTGGGCCGCGTGGTGGTGACGGGGATTCCCTGGATCGCCGGCTATGGGCTTATGTGGTTCGGCAAATGGTGCGTCAGCACCCTGATCCTTCGGGAGAATGTGATCCGCAGCGCGGTGGATGAGATTTTCCTGCGCACGGGAGTGGACGAGGGAGTTGACCTCTATGAGCGGTTCAATGCATGCTACTCCAACTGGAAGCATTACGAATATAAAGTGTACGCGGTGATCCTGCTGGGATGGTTGCTTCTGTGGATGGTGCTATATTGTCTGCAGGGGTATCGGAGAAGCCCCAGATATCCGGCTTATCTATTGATCGGAGCGTCTTCCGTGGTGTGGTATTTTGTGTTGGCCAATCACACTTTGGTGCACCACTTTTTCACCTATCGTATTTATGGTGTGAGTATTCTGGCTTTTCTGTGTATCGTGTGGGAAAGTGTCCTTCGGAAACGTCCGAAGTTTCGCTGGGATGCGATGGTTCCCAAAAGGACGGCGTTGTATCTTGCACAGTTTCTGGGGATTGGAGTCGTGGCGGTTGTCCTGGCGAAAACGGCCCGGGAGGATCTGCTTGCCTCCAACGGACATTGTGAATACCGATATGAGACAGTGGAGGAGAATACCTCCATGGAGGTGCTCTTTTACCCGACCTTTTCCAGAATCAACTCCATGACATTTACCATGAATTCGGAGAGTACGACGGGTGTGTATGAGATTGAACTCCGAAAGGACGGTGTCGTTGTGGATGCCTATTCGGTTCCCATTACGGAGTTGGAAGGGATATCCTATTATGTGCTGGATACCAAATGGAATTTGAAAGCAGGGCAGGAGTATGTGCTGCGCATCACACCCAGAGGCAACAACGCGCCGACCCGGGCGGAACTCACCAATCCGGGCGAGATGCCGCTCATGGAGCTGAAAAGTGCCTCCGTCGGCGAAACAGCGGTGGAGGGACAGCCG
This sequence comes from uncultured Lachnospiraceae bacterium, assembly GCA_945833775.1. Taxonomy (GTDB): domain Bacteria; phylum Bacillota; class Clostridia; order Lachnospirales; family Lachnospiraceae; genus Acetatifactor. The sequence continues at coordinate 30,458 of CAMAGI010000005.1, read as the reverse complement.
CTTATGGTATTTTCCTACGGAGCGCCGCCGCTTTCAGGCTATACCAAGATATTTATGCTGTTGACCTGGTTTGCCGTGCTGCTTAGTCTGTGGACAGCCCTGTCACAGGAACTGCTCTACCGCAGGGAAAAGAAGAAATCTGTCCCGGTCGAGGAGCAGAACGAATCCACATAGAAGAGAAAAATCGGTTGCAGGTGACCGAAAATCGGCACCGGACGGCAATCTCCCGCATAGAATATAAAAAGCTATGCGGGAGGTTTTTTTATGGCTTTGGTCGTATTGGACGCCGGACACGGAGGAGCCAATCCGGGCGCGATTTATAACGGACGACAGGAGAAAGATGATGTACTTGCACTCGCACTTGCGGTGGGAAGCATTTTGGAGGAGAACGGGGTGGAAGTATACTATACCCGAACAACGGATGTCTACGAGTCTCCCTATCAGAAGGCGGCGGAGGGCAACAGCGTGGGAGCGGACTATTTTGTATCCCTCCATCGCAATTCCAGTCCTTATCCGAATCAATATACGGGGGTGGAGTCACTGGTCTATAACCGCTATGGAGCGGCTGCCCGACTGGCGGAGAATATCAATACGCAATTGGAGCAGGTGGGGTATGCCAACCAGGGCGTAAACGAGCGTTCGAACCTGGTGGTGCTAAATCGCACACAGATGCCGGCTGTGCTGGTGGAGGTGGGGTTTATCAATACCGATGCGGACAACCGCCTGTTTGATGAACGCTTCGACGAGACGGCTCGCGCCATTGCCGATGGTATTCTGGCAACGGTGTATTGAGAGCGGAGGATTGTATGACGGTCTTGGATTTCGGAGTCCTGTTGGGCGGTCTTTCTTTGTTTCTGTATGGGATGCTTTTGCTGGAGGAGAATTTGGGAGTGCTTGCGGGGGACAATCCGCAGCGCCTTCTCGGAAAGTGGGCGGATTCTCCCCTTAAGGGGATGCTTGTGGGGAGCTTGGTGACTGCCCTCATACAATCCTCATCCGCTGTCACGGTGATGGTGGTGGGACTTGTGGACGCAGGGCTTTTGCGGCTGGAGCAGACGGTGGGAATCATTCTGGGGGCCAATATCGGGACAACATTTACTGCCTGGATTTTCGGAAAAAGCGGGGAGGATAGTGTCTCCCTGCCCCTGTATTTTCTGAATCCGCAGTTCCTGGTATCCATAGCAGCGACTGCGGGGGTGGCCGTGCTGTTTTTATCCGGCAGAGAAAAGATGAAAAAAATCGCGAACATCCCGGTGGGTTTCGCGATTCTTGTATTTGGTATGGAAACGATGACGGAGGCGGTGAGTCCGCTTCGAGATGTGCCGGCGTTTACCGGTCTATTACTGAAGTTTTCCAATCCGTTCTGGGGAATTCTTGCAGGGGCACTTCTCACAGCCGTGATCCAATCCTCCTCTGCATCCGTCAGTATCCTGCAGGCACTCTGCACAACCGGAGCAGTGCGTTACGATGTGGCTTTGCCGATCGTTTTGGGGCAGAACATCGGAACCTGTGCTACAGCCCTGCTGTCCGGTGTGGGAGCGGGAGTGAATGCCAGGCGTGCTGCACGCATCCACCTGTATTCCAATGTGCTCGGTGCGGCGGCTGTTTTGGTCGTGCTTTATCCGCTGCACCGGCTGGTTTGTTTTTCTTTCATGGAAGAGACTGCAACGGGCTTTGGAATCGCGGTGATACATAGTTCCTTCAATCTCATTACGGCGCTGGGCCTTCTTCCCTTTTCCAGACAACTGGTATGGCTTTCCTGTCTGAATACAAAGACTATTCCGCGGTCTCTTCGTCGGTTTTCAGGGTGATCAACACCTTTTTGATGCGGTTCTGATCGATGCCCTGTACCTTTAATATGGTTCCGTCTTCCAGAGTGACTTCCTCGTTGTCCTCCGGGAGACGATCCAGGGCTTCAATAATGATGCCGCCGATGGAATCGTAATCTTCACTCTCCAGATCGGTTTCCAGGGCATTGTTGATGTCGTCAAGCTTCATGCTGCCCTCCACCAGATAGGTGTTATCTGCAACCTCCTGAATGAACTCCTCCTCATCCTCGTCGTACTCATCGCGGATTTCTCCCACAATCTCTTCCAGAAGATCTTCCAGCGTAATCATACCCACGGTTGCACCATATTCGTTTAAAACGAATGCCACATTGGCGGTTTTTTCACGCATCTCGTACATCAGATCCGCAGTTTTCTTAAATTCATATGTATAATGGGCATCGCGCAGAATGTCCCGGACAGAGAAGGAAGCGGTCTCGGTAGTCAGTATGAAATCCTTGATATTGATTAATCCGATGATATTGTCCGGGTCATCCTGGTAAACCGGAAGACGCGTGTACATGGATTCCCGGAAGACTTCGAGTACCTCCCCGTAGGAGTCCTCGACATTGATCGTGACCATGTTGATACGGGGAATCATGATATCCTTGGCTACCGAATCCGTGAAGTCAAATACGTTGTAGATCATCTTGCGCTCCTCGGACTCGATGAAACCGTCCTCATGACTGGCATCCACATAGGTCTTAATCTCGGATTCGGTGATGGTTTCCGTACGTTTGCCGGGGTCAATATGGACAATCCGCAAAAGAAACAGTGACACGTGATCCACGATGAAAATAACGGGGGTCAGAAGCCACATCAATGCATATATGATATTGCAGTATGCGAGGGAAAGTTTTTCGGACGAGAGGGTGGCCCATGTCTTCGGCACAATCTCACCGCAGATTAAGACGACAACGGTCAGGACACCGGTTGCGATTCCTACGGGAAGGCTGATGCGCATGGCCAGCGTGGTGGCGAGGGCAGAAGCCGACAGATTTACGATATTGTTGCCGATCAGGATAGCGCTGAGCATCTTGCTGTAGCTGTCAAGAATCTTATTGACACGAGCGGCACGTTTGTTTCCTTCTTCCTCCAGCGTATGCATGCGGACGCAATTTACTGTAGTGAGCGCGGTCTCGGCGGAAGAAAAGAAACCGGAGAGAATGATCAGAATGATCAGAATGATAAGTTGTATGACACCTGGGTCAATCAAAAAAGTTCACACTCCTTTAAATGAAATATAGTAGATCTAACTATACAATAGATATGTTCCCATTGTCAAGTATTGCACGATGTCCTCATATATTTTATAAAACGTTTGGGAGGTATCGCGATGGAGAGACCAAGAAGGCAGGATTCAAAAGAGCAGGAGAGCGGATGTGTTATGGTGCTTTTAAAATGTCTGCTTCTTTCCTACATAGTGACGGGAGCGCTGCTCATGCTGCTTGCACTGGGAGTTTACAAATTGAATTTTACCGAGAAGATTGTGTCCGTTATCATTATTGCAATCTATGTGATGGCAACTTTTCTTGCAGGCTGGGTTGCGGGTAAACGGATGGGAAGCCGTAAATTTATCTGGGGTCTGATTGTGGGAAGTGCTTATTTTGCGGTGCTGGCAATCGTGTCTGTCTTTGCGGGCGGAGAGGTAAAGGAAGTGGGAAATTCCTTTTTTACGACTCTGATCCTGTGTGCCGCCGGCGGTATGCTGGGCGGAATGTTCGGCTGAGAGGCGGATTGCGCCGAGCATATTGCCGGCAAAGGAGTTTGTCCTGCACATTGACATCTTTGTCAAACCGTGCTATAATCAAGCGGATTCGTGAATTAGAGTGATGGAATCTTTAAGGAGGCTGAATACATGAAGCACATCAAGACTTTGACTACCAGAGATCTCAAGGAGTCCATGAAGAAGGGCGGTTGCGGCGAGTGCCAGACTTCCTGCCAGTCTGCATGCAAGACTTCCTGCACGGTAGGTAACCAGAGCTGCGAAAAGATTAAATAGTCGATCTTTAGAGCAAATGCATCAATAACCGGCGAAGCAGCGATGAACTCGCTGCTTTCGTTGCGTAAGGCGAGGAGTAGACGCTAAAGCGTCTGCGGAATGAGGATTAGAATGATACATCAGTATAAAAGCAACGGCTACAATATCGTCATGGATGTAAACAGCGGTTCCGTGCATGTGGTGGATGATATTGTGTATGACATGATTCCGCTTGTAGAACCTCTGGTGAATGAGGGAATCAAGGATGCCGAGACGATTCAGGCAGCGGTTCTCAACCTGTCCAATCTGTCATATCCCAGGGAGGATATCTGTGAAGCGGTTGAGGAGGTGCTTGAGCTAGAGAAAAGCGGTCAGCTGTTTGCCCCCGATATTTACGAGAATTATGTCTTTGATTTCAAGAAGAGGCCTACGGTTGTCAAGGCTCTTTGTCTGCACATCGCCCACGATTGTAATCTGGCCTGCCGCTATTGTTTTGCGGAGGAGGGCGAGTACCACGGTCACAGGGCATTGATGAGCTTTGAGGTCGGCAAAAAAGCATTGGATTTTCTGGTGGCCAACTCCGGAAACCGCGTGAACCTGGAAGTGGACTTTTTCGGCGGCGAGCCGCTTATGAACTGGCAGGTCGTAAAGAATCTGGTGGAGTATGGCCGCAGTATTGAGCAGGCGAACAACAAGCGTTTCCGGTTTACTCTCACAACCAACGGTGTACTCTTAAACGACGAAATTCTGGAGTTTGCAAATCGGGAGATGGCCAATATCGTGCTCAGCATCGACGGCCGCAGGGAGGTCCATGACAGGATGCGTCCTTTCCGTGGCGGTCAGGGCAGCTATGATTTGATCGTGCCGAAATTCAAACAGGTTGCACAGAGTCGGAATCAGATGAATTATTATGTGCGCGGTACCTTCACGCACCACAATCTGGATTTTGCATCGGATGTCCTGCATCTTGCAGATCTTGGATTTCAACAGATATCGGTGGAGCCTGTTGTAGCACAGCCCACGGATGATTATGCGATTCGTGAGACCGACATCCCGCAGCTTAAGGAGGAATACGACAAGCTGGCAACCGAAATGCTGAAGCGCCGGAAAGAGGGACGGGCATTCAACTTCTTCCACTTTATGATTGATCTGGAGGGCGGCCCCTGTGTGGCCAAGAGATTGTCCGGCTGCGGCTCCGGTACGGAGTATCTCGCCGTGACACCCTGGGGTGACTTTTATCCCTGCCACCAGTTTGTCGGCAATGAGAAATTTCTCATGGGCAATGTGGACACTGGAATCGTCCGGGAGGACATCCGTGACGAGTTCAAATGCTGCAATGTCTATGCGAAGGATAAATGTAAGAAATGTTTTGCCAAGTTTTACTGCAGCGGCGGTTGTGCGGCGAATTCCTACAATTTCCACGGAAATATCAATGATGCTTATGATGTGGGGTGTGAATTGCAGCGCAAGAGAATTGAGTGCGCAATTATGCTGAAGGCGGCAGCAGAGGAAGACTGATGGTGCGAAGCGAAACGCACTCAGCCGGAAAGGAAGAATGAGAAATGAAAAAGAACAGAGCAATTGTAGTGCTCCTTTGCACGATCCTTGCACTGATCGGCATCACCTATATTGATGTCTTCGGTCTGGATGCAACGGGCAAGGGGAGCGCTTCCGACATCAAGCTTGGCCTGGATCTTGCAGGCGGTGTCAGCATCACCTATCAGGTGGTGGGGGATGAGGAGCCCGATGAGACCGATATGAGCGACACCATCGCCAAGCTGCAGAAGCGTGTTGAGAATTACAGCACCGAGGCAATCGTCTATCGCGAGGGAGTTGACCGGATCAACATCGAAATTCCCGGTGTCAGCGACGCAAATGCGATTCTGAAGGAACTGGGACAGCCCGGTGCGCTGTACTTTATTGCCCAGACCGACAACGACGGTAATGAGAACTACTCCGGTTCCTACGCTACCGATGCGGACGGCAACTACAAGGTTGTCTACACGCTGAACAAGACCGTCGATGAACTGCTCGCCGACGGCTCCGTTGTCCTGAACGGAACGGATGTCAAAAATGCGGAGGCAGGGGCATACAGGGATTCCATGCAGAATCTGGAGTATGTCGTAAACCTTGTCCTCACGGAGGAAGGAACACAGAAGTTTGCGGACGCGACGGAGCGGGCATACGCAAAGGGGGAGACCATAGCTGTTTACTACGATGGTGATTTCGTCAGCGTACCCCGTGTGAACTCCGTGATTACCGGCGGTAATGCACAGATTACCGGTATGTCCTCCAATGAGGAAGCCGAAAGAATTGCTTCAACCATCCGTATCGGTGGTCTGAAGCTGGAACTGGAGGAACTGCACTCGAAGGTGGTAGGTGCCCAGCTCGGCGTTGAGGCGATTGACACCAGCTTAAAGGCCGGTGCCATCGGTCTTGTCATCGTCATGATCTTTATGATTGCAGTTTATTTTGTGGCAGGTGTGGCATCTGCCATCGGTCTTTTGCTCTATGTTGCGCTGGTGGTTCTGATGCTGAACGGATTTGATATGACGTTAACGCTCTCGGGTGTGGCAGGTATCATCCTCTCCATCGGTATGGCGGTTGATGCAAATGTGATCATTTTTGCCCGTATCCGTGAGGAACTGGGAACCGGCAAGACGGTTAAGAGCGCTATGAAGATCGGTTTTGACAAGGCACTTTCCGCCATCGTTGACGGTAACATCACAACCCTGATTGCCGCCGGTGTATTGCTTCTCTTAGCGCCCGGTACCATCAAGGGCTTTGCTCAGACGTTGGCACTTGGTATTGTGTTATCCATGTTCACCGCTCTGGTGATCACCCGCTATCTGATGCAGGCGTTCTATGCGCTGGGCATAAGGGATGAAAAGTGGTACGGTGTCGGCAAAGAGAGAAAACCCGTGGACTTCCTCTCCAGGAAGGGTCTTTTCTTCGGTATTTCCATCGCCGTCATCGCCGCCGGATTTATTGTCATGGGCGTTCACAAGGCGGGCGGATCAGGCGCGCTCAACTATAGTCTGGAATTCAAGGGCGGTACACAGACCAATGTTACCTTCCAGCAGAGCATGACACTGGAGCAGATCAACGCCGATATTGTTCCCGAGATTGAAAGTGTGACGGGAAGTGCGGTGCAGATTCAGACGGTACAGGAATCCAATGAGGTCATCTTCAAGACCAACTCTCTGGATGTCGAGAAGCGGGAAGCATTGAACAGCATGTTAACCGAGAAGTTCGGGGTGGACGAGTCCATGATTACCTCCGAGACGATCAGTTCCACCATCTCCGACGAGATGAAGACGGACACGATCCTTGCGGTGGCAATCGCAATTGTATGCATGTTGATCTATATCCGTATCCGATTCAGTGATATTCGCTTCGGTGTCAGCAGTATTGTGGCACTGCTGCATGACGTCCTGGTTGTGCTGGCATTCTATGCAGTTGCAAGAGTGTCCGTAGGCAATACGTTTATCGCTTGTATGCTGACCATTGTGGGTTATTCCATCAACGCCACCATCGTCATATTTGACCGTGTCCGCGAGAATATGAATACGATGTCCGCCAGGGATGATCTGAAGGATGTTGTCAACAACAGTATCACCCAGACGCTGTCCAGAAGTATCTTTACTTCCCTGACCACCTTTGTCATGGTTGCAGCACTTTATATTCTGGGTGTGACCAGCATTCGTGATTTTGCACTTCCTTTGATGGTTGGTATTGTGTGCGGTGCTTATTCCTCCGTATGCATTACCGGAGCCCTCTGGTATGTGCTGAGAAAGAAATTTCCCCCTAAGACAACCAAGTAACATTTTTTGTTGTTTTCCGATAAGGCAGGTGGCCTATGACTGTTTACGAAAAAAAGCTACTGAAAATACTAAAGGCGGCAATCAGTAACCGCAGACTGACGGTCTATTACCAGCCGCAGTATGACACCGCCACCAATATGCTGGTGGGTGCGGAAGCCCTGGCCCGCCTGGTGGATGATGGCGGAACGGTGATCTGTGCGGAGGAGTTTATCCCTCTGGCGGAAGAATCCGGTGTAATATTGGAGCTGGATTGGTATGTTCTGGAAGAAATCTGTGGGTTTATGCACGAGTGCCGGGAACGGGGGCATCAGTGCTCCACCATCTCTGTGAATTTCTCCGGTAAGCATGTGGATGAGGTGGATTTTCTGGAGAGACTCTGTACAACTGTGGACGCGGCAAAAATTGACCGTAAGCTGTTGGTGCTGGAATTTACCGAAGCAACCGTTTTAGGGAATCCGGAGGAGATGGAGAAGCTGATCGAAGCCGTGCGGGCCGAAGGGTTTAAGGTGGCACTGGATCATTTTGGCAGGAAATATTCCTCTCTCACCTTTTTCCGGGATCTGAAAATCGATATAATCAAGATTGACAAGGCGCTTTTTGCCGGAAACTGTCAGGAGGAGAGCGAGCGCTGGATGTTGACCTGTGTCTTTGACCTGGCAAACCGCCTGAATCTGATTACGGTGGCGGAAGGAGTGGAGACCAGGGAGCAGCTTGGCTTTCTGCGCACCTGTGCCTGTAAAATGGTGCAGGGATACACATTCTCGGAGCCCCTTCCCCAGGAACAGTTTTTCGTGGTGTGTTCCCAGACAAGTCAGATGGCTCCGATGGAAGACATCTTGCAGCAACAGCCCCTGTCGACATCCCGGAAGATGTTGTTGGATGCGATTTTTCAGCAGTACCCTCTGGTAATGATTGCCAATCTGACCCGGGACAGCTTTATTGTGCTTGCGAATGACAATTTCAGTGCTGCGATGCCCAACAAGGCGGGTTCCTTTGAGGAGAATCTCAGGGGTGGCGCATATTCCATGCACGAGGACGACAGAGAGCTTTTCCTGAATACTTTCAGCAGAGAAGCGCTGTTGGATGCCTACCGCCGGGGCGAGAAATGTGTGCGTCTGGTCACCAGACAGTTGGGAAGCGACGGCGTATACCGAAAGACGGAGACGGCGGATTATTTCGTGAAAAACTCCGCATCACAGGATGTCCTGGTGGTTATTTTCTGTCGCAATATATAAGAGATTGTACGAAAAAAGAAAAAGTCCTCTTTATGACAGTGGTATGCATAAAGAGGATTTTTCTGTTAGGGGTAAAGATGGAAAAATGGTATGTGGCAACAAAGAAAGCAGATTTTAGTGCGTGGGCGCGGGAATTGTCGGTGGATCCTGTTGTGGCCAGAATTCTGAGAAACCGTGATATGACCAATCCGAAGGAGGCCCGCACTTTTTTGTACGGAGAGTTGAAGGACTGCCATTCTCCCTGGCTTTTGCGGGATATGGACAGAGCGGTGGGAGAGCTTCTGAGAGCGGTTCGCACAGGCAGAAAAATCCGCGTAATCGGTGACTATGACGTGGATGGCATTTGCTCCGCATACATATTGACAAAAGGACTTTTGTGCCTGGGTGCGGATGTGGATACGGCAATACCGCATCGCATCCATGACGGTTACGGCTTGAATGATCATCTGATCGAATTGGCCAAAGAGGACGGCGTTGAAATGATTCTTACCTGCGATAACGGAATCGCCGCCGGAACGCAGATCGCCCTGGCGGATTCTCTGGGAATCTGTGTGATTGTGACCGATCACCATGAGGTTCCCTTCGAGGCGGATGAAAAGACGGGAGAGCGAAGGGATCTTTTGCCGCCGGCGCTGGCTGTAGTTGATCCGAAGAGAAGCGATGATACCTATCCCTTTCCGGGAATCTGCGGCGGTGTGGTTGCCTACAAACTTATGGCAGCCGTGGCAGACATTCTGACGAAAGAGGGGGATGCGGTACTTCCGGGCAGCGCTACAGTGACCGAAAAACTGCGTGGGGAGCTGGAGGAATTCCTGGAGTTTGCAGCGTTTGCAACGGTTTGCGACGTGATGGAACTAAAGGATGAAAACCGTATTCTGGTAAAAGAGGGATTGCACCGTATGCGCAATTCTCACAATCCGGGTCTGCGTGCCCTGATGGAGGTCAATGAAATTGCTCCGGAGAATCTAAGTGCCTATCATCTGGGATTTGTGCTTGGCCCCTGTTTGAACGCCACAGGGCGGCTCGATACCGCCGCCCGGGCACTGGAACTTTTGATGGCGGAGGACAAGCAGGAGGCAATGTGCGCTGCCAGAGAGTTAAAGGAGTTGAACGACAGCCGCAAGAATCTGACCAGACAGGGGGAGGAAGAGGCTGAAGTTTATCTGCAAACCCACAATCTGGCGGAGGATAAGGTATATGTCATCTTTTTGCCCGAGGTCCATGAGAGTCTGGCGGGAATTATTGCCGGACGAATCCGCGAGAAGTACAACCATCCCGTATTTGTTCTCACCCGCGGGGAGGATGGAGTGAAGGGCTCCGGGCGCTCCGTGGAAGGGTACCATATGTTTGAGGAGATGACCCGCGTCAAGGAGTGCTTTACCCGGTTCGGTGGGCATAAAATGGCAGCCGGACTTTCCATGCGGGAGGAGGATATCGCGCTTCTTCGAAAAAAACTGAACGAGAATTGTACCCTGAAAGAGGAGGACTTTGTGAGCAGTGTTCACATTGATGTGCCGATGCCGCTTTCCTATGCCAACGAACAGCTGGCAGCGCAGCTGGAGCTTTTGGAGCCCTTCGGCGTGGGGAATCCGAAGCCTCTTTTCGCCCAGAAGGATGTGATTTTCCGGGCGGGCTACCACATGGGGAAAAATGGCGCATTTTCAAGGTTTCAGGTTCAGACGCCGGAGGGAGACAATGTTTTTCTTGTCTACTTTGGAGACGGGGCACGGTTTGAAGCCTTTCTGGATGAGAAATATGGCCCGGGAAGTTGTGCGGCATTATTCCAGGGAGGTGTGCGGTTGAAAGTATCGGTTGTATACCAGCTGAATCGGAATACTTACAAAGGGCACACGCAAGTGCAGTATGTGATGACAAATTATTGTTGAAAAAGGAGAGGAATAGCGTATGATTGTGACGGTGACTCTGAATCCTGCGGTGGATAAGACCGCTACTTTGGCGTGTCTGCATGTGGATGCGGTGAACCGGCTTCGCAGCGTCTGCAGTGTTGCCGGAGGCAAGGGAATCAATGTGGCAAAGGTTCTCAGGCAGTTTCATCTGTCGGTGGCAGCCATGGGCTTTCTGGGCGGCCGAAGCGGCAGAATGATCGAGGAGAGTATGGAAGAACTGGGAGTCGATGTCCGTTTTACCACAATAACCGGGGAGACCCGCACCAATCTGAACCTGCTTGCCGACGACGGAACCGTGACCGAGATACTGGATCCGGGACCGGAGGTGACGGGCAAAGAAATCAATCAGTTCGAACGCAACTTCCTGGGCAGTCTTGAAGAATGTGAGATGGTGGTGTTCTCGGGCAGTATTCCGAAAGGTGTGCCGGAGGATATTTACGCAAGACTTTTGGAGTCCTGCGCTAGAATGGGTGTGCCGACAATTCTGGATACCTCCGGTGAACCGTTAAAAAAGGCTCTGGAGGGGAGTGCAAAGCCCTTTCTGATCAAGCCCAATCAGGCAGAGTTGGAAACTCTGTGCGGCAGGAAACTTAAGAAACGGGAAGAAGTGGTGGAGGAAGCGCAGAAGCTGGTTGACAGCGGAACCGGTGTTGTGGTGGTTTCCATGGGCGCGGAAGGTTTGCTTTATGTGGACCGGGAACATACCCTGTTCGAGCCGGCGAAAAGCGTGGCGGTACAAAATACCGTCGGATGCGGGGATACAGCGGTGGCATCCCTGTGTATGAGTATTCTGGGCGGGGACACAGCGCAGGTGGCGGCCCGCAAAGCAGCAGCGCTTGCTGCAGCCAATGCGGTTACGGCGCAGAGTGCGGTAGTGGATATGGATACCTATCTGAAACTTTTGTGAGTTCTTAAATTTCTTTTATGGTTTTTTTAGACTTTAATCAGAAAATCGACACACTTTGGACACATTTTATCGGTATTATGATTTACAGATAGTTGATGAACTCACTATCTCCCCCCCTCATAAGAAAACACGAAGGAGCTGACGGAATTCCGGCAGCTCCTTCGTGTTTTAGGCGGATGGGTTGGATTTGTGTTCCATGCCGGAGTACAGAACCCGAAGCAGCAATACTGCGGCAATGGACAAACCGATTTCAGCCACTGTCTGGGCATAGGCAAGTCCGTACAGCGGGAAGAGATAATTCAGGAGAAACAATGCGGGGATCTCAAGAACAATTTTGCGAAGAACGGCAAACAGTAAAGAGTACCGCCCCTTTCCGACGGCCTGGAAAACACCGACGGCAAGAAAATCCATCGCCATAAAGGGCAGACAAATGCACATACCATGCAGAAAACTTGTTCCCAGGGAGACAATCTGCGGATTTTTCATAAAGAGCCGGATCAGATTTCCGGCAAACAGATAGAAGACCACCATCATGACAGCGGCAGTCCCGACGGCGAGCCTTTGAACAAACGCGATACTGTCCTTCATACGCCTGTGATTGCCGGAGGAATAGTTGTAGCTGACAAGGGGCATGACGCCCTGTGTGAGCCCCATGCTGAAATAGAGGGGAATCATATTCAGCTTCTGGGAGATGCCCATGGCAGCCACCGCATTTGCACCATACTGTGAAGTGAAATTGTTTAAAATAGTCATACCGGTCACATTTAAGAGGTTCTGGATGGAAGCCGGGATCCCCACACCGAAAATACCGAGTATGACGTGGCTTCCGACAAGAACGCGCTTTGGCCGGAGGCTGATGTAGGTGGAATTTCGCCGCACCAGAAGCAAGACAAAGAAATACAGGCAGGCCACCGTGTTGGACAGGAAGGTTGCAAGACCCGCTCCGGCGGCCCCCATATTCAAAAAGGAGGGCAGGATAAAGAGGGGATCCAGCACAATGTTTAAGAGGCATCCGCTCATGACGCCGACGCTGGCGTGCATGGAATATCCTTCGGAACGAACCATGTTGGAAAGCACCACATTTAAAATGGCGGGGCATGCGCCGCAGGTGACCGTCCAGAGAAGGTAAGCGGCGGTGGCACTGCGGGTGAGTTCATCGGCCCCGAGAAGATTCAAAAGCGGCATATGAAACAGGGAGTAAAAGAAGGAGATGAGCAGAGAGCACAGCAGAGCGCAATAAAAACTGAAGGCGGAGGCTCCGCGTACGGTATCGTAATCCCTGGCTCCCAAGGCCCTGCTCATCATGCTGGAGGCTCCCACTCCGAAGAGATTATTGACTGCGTTGAAGGCCAGAAGGACGGGGGCTGCCAGCGTGACAGCGGCATTCTGGACGGGGTCGTTGAGCATTCCCACAAAGTATGTGTCAGCCATATTGTAGAGAACCATTACCAGAGTTCCCAAAACGGTGGGAACGGACAACTGTGCAACTGCCTTGTGAATGGGCATTTGTTCAAATAGATAAGTCTTGTTTTTTTCCATGTTCGGTATCCTTTCATCAATCCTTTTCATTCTATGTTTTCCACGAAAGAAAGTCAAGAAACTGGAAAAAACACAAAAGACATGCTATACTTTAATTTCGAGGATTTGCGTGCAATGTGATAAAATAGTTCCGTAAAATAACGACGGGAACGCAACAGGACAGGGTGAGATACAATGTTTGAGAAGAATGATGTGATTTTCAGCGGACGGATGGGAATCTGTCGTGTGGAGGATATCACAAAGCTGGTGGAGAGCAATACGAAGATGGTTTCCTATTATGTGCTGCGCTCTCTTGTGGACAAGAGGGTGGCCTATATCCCGGTGGAGGATCATGAGGTACTGCTGCGGGAGTTGATCTCCAAGGAAGAAGCCAGAAGACGTATCGAGAGCGGTGAGAAGCTGGAGGAGATGGAGAAGCTGGAAATCCAGTATGTGCTGGAGGATGCGGTAGAGTAGTGGGAAGGAGTCCGGAAAATGGCAGACCTGTACGCAGATATCATTGTGGATATCGCTCATGAAAAACTGGATAAACCTTTTCAGTACCGTATTCCGGAGAAGCTTCGAGGTTGTGTGGAAGCCGGAATGTGTGTCATGATTCCTTTCGGAAACGGCAATACGCTGCGCAAGGGTTATGTGGTCGGAATCGGTACAACGTGCAAATTTGATCCGGCCAAAATCAAGGAGATTGTCGGACCGGCAAAGTCCGAGCCGTCGGTGGAGGAGAAGATGGTTGCCCTTGCGGCATGGATCCGCAGAAATTACGGTTCTACGATGATCCAGGCACTCCGAACGGTTCTGCCGGCAAAGCAATCCGTCAAAAAGCTGGAGCACAAGCGTATTGTGCGCTGTATGACCCGGGAGGAGATCATTTCGCTTCTGGGAGAGGCACAGAGGAGACACCAGAATGCGAAAGTGCGTCTTTTGACCCAGCTTCAGGATCAGGAGGTTATTCCCTACGAGTGGGTCACCGGGAAACTGGGGGTGTCTGCGGCGTGCATCCGGAGTCTGGAAGCTGCCGGAGCGGTGCGTCTGGAGGTCAGTACCTCTTTTCGCAATCCTGTCAGGCTGAACGAAGTGTCCGCAGATACGAGACAGCTGAGTGCGGATCAGCAGTTTATCGTGGATCAGGTTTTAAAGGATTATGACGATGGAAGGCGGGGGACCTATCTGATCCATGGAATTACGGGAAGCGGTAAGACGGAAGTCTACATGGAACTGGTCGCACAGGTGATCAAGCGCGGGAAACAGGCGATCGTGTTGATTCCGGAGATTGCGCTCACCTACCAGACGCTGCTTCGTTTTTACAGAAGATTCGGGGATCGGGTCAGCGTGATGAACTCCACGCTTTCGCCCGGTGAAAAGTTTGATCAGTGCGAGCGGGCCAAAAACGGCGAGATCGACGTGATCATCGGGCCAAGATCCGCTCTTTTTACACCCTTTCCTTCGTTAGGCCTCATCGTTATGGACGAGGAGCATGAGGGAAGCTATAAAAGTGAATCCACACCCAAATACCATGCCCGTGAGACGGCAGTGGAAGCGGCAAGACTACAGAATGCCAGTGTGGTTCTGGGCAGCGCGACCCCGTCCCTGGAGAGCTACTATCGTGCTCTGAGAGGCGAGTACCGCCTGTTTCGGCTGACCAGGCGTCTCACCGGAGGAAAACTGCCGCAGGTTCATATTGTGGATCTGCGAAGAGAACTGCGGGAGGGCAATCGTTCGATCTTCAGCAAAAAGCTACAGGAACTTTTGGCGGACCGGCTGGAAAAAGGGCAGCAGAGTATGCTCTTTTTAAATCGGAGAGGGTACGCCGGGTTTATCTCCTGCCGTTCCTGCGGACACGTGATGAAATGCCCCCATTGCGATGTGTCACTGTCGGAGCACCGTGGCAATTGGCTGATCTGCCATTATTGCGGTTATCGTATACCGAAGCCCCCGGTATGTCCCGAATGCGGGTCAAAGTACCTGTTGGGATTCAAGGCGGGGACCCAGCAGATCGAAGAGAAATTAAAGGAACTGTTCCCGGGAATTCGGACGCTTCGGATGGATGCGGACACTACGGGAACAAAGGACAGCTACGAGAAGATCCTGTCAGCCTTCGCCAACGGAGAGGCGGATGTGCTGATCGGAACGCAGATGATTGTCAAGGGTCATGACTTTGAGAAGGTTACGCTGGTTGGCGTCCTGGCAGCGGATCTTTCTTTGAGCGTAGGAGACTACCGGGCGGGCGAGAAGACCTTCCAGCTGCTTACCCAGGCGGTGGGACGTGCGGGAAGGGGAAAGCTTGCCGGAGAGGCAGTCATTCAGACCTATCAGCCGGAGCATTATGCGGTGGTGCATGCTGCCGAGCAGGACTACGAGGCTTTTTATGAGGAAGAGATTTTATACCGGGAGTTGTCCGGCTATCCTCCGGCTGCACACATGGTTGCGGTGCAGGTGTTTGCGAAAGAGGAAAGTAAGGGGAAAGACCTTGCGGACAGACTGGCAGATGTGGTAAAGTCTAGGGTGGATGTGGAGCTCCCTTTTGCGGAGCGGATCCTTCTGATCGGACCGGCACCGGCCTGCGTAGGCAAGGTGAACGATGTGTACCGCCATGTACTGTACATCAAACACAAGGATTACAGTCGGCTGGTGGAGATGAAGGATCTGCTGGAGGAAGCATTTTCCCGCTGGAAGCCCCAGGCAGTCAGCATACAGTTTGATTTTGATCCGATGAATACACTATAACAATTTGAAATCTGACAGAAAGAAGGAAAATACAAAATGGCAATTCGTAATATTCGTGAGATGGGTGACCCGGTGTTAGGTAAGACCTGCAAGGAGGTCACCGAGATGAATCCCAGAACCAGGGACCTGATCGAGGACATGCTGGAGACGATGTACGAAGCAAACGGAGTGGGCCTTGCAGCTCCTCAGGTGGGCATCCTGAAGCGGATCGTCGTAATCGATGTGACGGGCGAGGATCCCTATGTGTTGATCAACCCCCGGATTGTGGAGTCCAGCGGAGAGCAGACCGGAAGCGAGGGCTGCCTGAGTGTGCCCGGAAAAGTAGCCAATGTAACCCGGCCCAACTATGTGAAGGTGGTCGCTTTGGATGCAAACATGAAGTCCTTTGAGCTGGAGGGGACGGAGCTTTTGGCGCGCGCAATCTGTCATGAGCTGGATCATCTGGACGGGCATCTGTATGTGGAAAAGGCCGAGGGACCGTTGATGGATGTGCAGAGTGACAGCGAGGATGAAGAGTGATCGAGTTGACGGGCAGATGGAAGCATCCGTCTGCGCGACCGGGACAGTCGCCGGGTCGTATGACACGGCGGGGACCGGAATGGAAACGGAAAGGTGAGAATTGGATATGAAGATGATATTTATGGGCACCCCCGATTTTTCGGCCGGTGCTCTTGATGCCTTAATTCAGGCGGGGCACACGGTTACGGCGGTTGTGACACA
This sequence comes from uncultured Lachnospiraceae bacterium, assembly GCA_945833775.1. GTDB lineage: Bacteria > Bacillota > Clostridia > Lachnospirales > Lachnospiraceae > Acetatifactor. The sequence goes on along the minus strand of CAMAGI010000005.1, from coordinate 13,795 downwards.
GCCGGATAAGCCCAGGGGACGGAGCGGACAGCTCGTGCCCTCCCCCGTGAAGGAGTGTGCGCTGCGCCATGGAATTCCCGTCCTGCAGCCCGTGCGGATCAAAGCACCCGAGGCAATGGAAGAACTGCGCCGCTACGAGGCGGACGTGTTTGTGGTGGCTGCCTTCGGGCAGATTCTGTCCCGGGAGATTCTTGAGATGCCAAAGTACGGCTGTATCAATATTCACGCCTCACTTCTGCCCAAATATCGCGGGGCATCGCCGATTCAGCATGTTATACTGAACGGTGAATCCGTCACCGGGATTACCATCATGCAGATGGACACCGGAGTGGACACCGGGGATATGCTGTACAAAAAGGAGATTGCCATTGCGCCTACGGATACTTTTGAAACCCTGCACGATAAGCTGATGGTGCTGGGCGGGGAGGCGATTGTGGAGGCACTGCGGCTTTTGGAAGAGGGAAAACTGACGCCGGTAAAGCAGGAGGGTGAAACCTGCTATGCGTCCCTGATCGACAAGACGATGGGGCGGATTGATTTCTCCGCGGATGCGCTTTCTGTTGACCGCAGGATCAGGGGTATGAATCCCTGGCCCAGCGCCTATACTTTCTACAAGGGAAAGCAGCTAAAGATCTGGCGTGCAAAGCCTCTGGAATGGATACAAAATGATGAGGAAAAGAAGGCGCCGGGAGACATTTTGACAGTCGGAAAGGATTTCTTTGATGTGGTGTGCGGGACCGGCATCCTGCGCGTCGAGGAGCTTCAACTGGAGGGCAAGAAGCGTATGAGTGCCCACGATTTCCTGCTGGGTGTGAAGCTTTCGACAACGGATAAACTGGGAGAATGAAAAGGGAGGTATACGAATGCTTTACGGACTGATTGATCCTACTTATTATCTGGTTATCATCGGCATGATACTGTGTCTGGGGGCCAGTGCACTGGTGAACAGCAGTATGCGTAAATACAGTACCGTGCGCTGCCAGCGCGGGATTACGGGGGCGGAAGCCGCACGGGATATTCTGAACCGGGAAGGGCTTTACAATGTACAGATTGAATGTCTGTCCGGTGACAGCGGAGACCATTACGATCCGAGAACCAACACGGTGCGGCTCGCTGCGTCCAATTACAACGGGTGTTCCGTCACTGCGGTGGGCGTTGCGGCTCACGAGTGCGGACATGCGATCCAGCATGCCAAAGGATATGCGCCGCTGTCCATCCGCTCTGCCCTGGTGCCGGTGGTAAACATTGCAAGCAGTGTCGGAATTCCGCTGATTTTTCTGGGGATTTTCCTGTCCTGGAATCAGATCCTGATTCAGATCGGTATCTGGGCTTTTGCGCTGGCGGTGCTGTTTCAGCTGGTAACTCTTCCCGTGGAGTTCAACGCTTCCCGCAGAGCGGTACAGAAGGTGGCGGACTATGGGCTGCTTACCGACTCGGAACAGACCGGCTGCAAGAAGGTGCTCACCGCCGCCGCCCTTACCTATGTTGCGGCTGCGGCATCCTCCGCACTGCAGCTTTTACGTCTTGTTCTGCTGTTCGGGGGCGGACGCAGAAGACGCGACTAGAAGACGCGACAGGAGGCTGTTATGGCAGAAAACACCAGAGAGATCGTGTTGGATCTCTTGCTCACACTGGAACGTGAAAACATCTTTTCCCACAAATTAATCAAGGCGGTTTTGGATAAGTACGACTATCTGGAGGGAAGAGAGAAGTCCTTCATCAAGCGACTGGCGGAGGGGACGATTGAACGTCGTCTGGAACTGGATTACTATCTGGATCACTTTTCCACAGTGCCTGTAAATAAGATGAAACCCCTGATCCGCTGTCTGATGCGTATGAGTACCTATCAGCTTCTCTACATGGATGGCGTTCCCGATTCTGCTGTGTGCAACGAGGCTGTGAAGCTGGCAGAAAAGCGTAAATTTCGAAATCTTAAGGGGTTTGTGAACGGGGTGCTTCGCACGATTGCCGCAAACAAAGCCTCGCTTCCTCTGCCGGATCCCAAGACGCAGCCCATGGAATATCTGAGTGTCAAGTATTCCATGCCCCTCTGGCTGGTTCGAACCTGGTGCGGGCAATATGGCCGTGAGAGGACAGAGCAGATGCTCTCTGCAATGCTTGCGGTTCATCCGGTTTCCATCCGGTTTCGAACGGATATGGCGCAGGACGAGCGCGACCGCTGTATTGAGAAGCTTCGAGAGGCCGGGGTTTCCATCACAAAGAGTACGGTGTTACCCTATGTCTATACCATTTCCGATACGGACAATCTGGCTTTGCTGCCCGGTTATGCAGAGGGCTTCTTTACGGTGCAGGATGTAAGCTCTGCACTTGCCGTGGAGGCTGCGGGAATACAAGCCGGAGATTTTGTGGTGGATCTTTGTGCCGCACCGGGCGGTAAGAGTATGCTTGCCGCGGAGAAGGTGACTGCCTCCGGAAAAGTTCTTGCCAGGGATGTGTCCCGGGAGAAGCAGGCGTTACTCGAGGATAATGCAAAACGCTTCGGACTTTCTCAGATGGAGGTTCAGCTGTTTGATGCCTGCGAAACAGATGAGAACCTGTTGGGACGGGCGGATGTGGTACTGGCGGATGTGCCCTGCTCCGGATTGGGCGTTATGGGCAAGAAACGCGATATCAAATATCACGTGAATCCGGAGGGAATGGAGAGCCTGATCATACTGCAGCGTAAGATTCTGGAAAACAGCTGGCGGTATGTCAGAAAGGGAGGAACACTTCTGTACAGTACCTGTACCATCAATCCCCGGGAGAACGAGGAAACGGTGCAGTGGATTACGGAGCAGTTTCCTTTTGTGTGCAGAGAAAAACGACAGTTTTTGCCGGGAGTGGATGATTGTGACGGCTTTTTTTACGCCAGGCTTGAGCGCATATGACGGCAGAGAATCCAAGTAGAGCGAATCGGAGAAATGCCATGGAACAGATGAAAGAAGATATAAAATCCTGGACATTACAGGAATTGACCGAGCATATGAAGGCGCAGGGCGAGAAGGCTTTTCGGGCGGCTCAGATGTATCAGTGGATGCATGTGAAACTGGCGCGCGGTTTTTCTGAGATGACAAACCTCCCTTCCGCATTTCGGGCACAGTGTGCGGAGCGTTACATCTACACCGCCCTGACTCCCGTATTGGTACAGGAGTCGGCTTTGGACGGCACCCGCAAATTCCTGTTTGCCCTGGCGGACGGGAATCTGGTGGAGAGTGTTTGGATGCGCTATAAACACGGCAACAGTGTGTGCATTTCGTCCCAGGTGGGATGCCGGATGGGATGCCGTTTCTGTGCGTCGACATTGGACGGCCTGGAACGCAACCTGACGCCCTCCGAGATGCTGGATCAGATTTATGCGATCACCGGGATTACCGGGGAACGGGTTTCCAATGTGGTGGTCATGGGGACGGGAGAACCGCTCGACAATTATGACAATCTGTTGCGATTTTTACGGATTCTGACGGATGAGAACGGCTTGCATATCAGCCAGCGCAATGTCACGGTTTCCACCTGTGGCCTGGTGCCGAAAATGCGACAGCTTGCGGATGAGAAGCTGCAGATTACGCTGGCGCTCTCTCTGCATGCCACCACGGACGAGAAGCGAAAAAAGCTGATGCCCGTGGCCAATCGTTATTCCATTGCAGAGCTGATGGAGACCTGTGCCTATTATTTTGAAAAGACCGGGCGCAGAATCACCTTTGAGTACAGCCTGGTGGGAGGGGTCAATGACACGGATGAGGACGCAAGAGAGTTGAGCACACTGGCGAGATCGGTCAACTGTCATGTCAATCTGATTCCGGTCAATCCCATAAAGGAGCGGGATTATGTGCAGTCCGAGGCTTCCAGAATCCGGGCGTTTCAGGCAAAACTGGAAAGAAACCATGTGACGGTGACCGTCCGCCGCGAGATGGGAAGGGATATCGACGGCGCATGTGGTCAGCTTCGCCGCGGGCATTTGCATAGGGAGCAGTAATTCTTGCTCTTTTTGTGCTTGTATGATAAAATATTAAGATCGGAATTAATGACTTGCAGGTGCAGGGCACATGCAAGGAGGAGGCAATCAATGCTGAAGACATTTTCCATTACCGATATTGGTAGGAAAAGACAACTGAATCAGGATTACCTGTATACATCGGAAGCACCTGTCGGAAATCTGCCGAATCTTTTTATTGTGGCAGACGGTATGGGAGGACACAAGGCCGGTGATTTTGCGTCCAAGGCAACGGTGGAGACCATTGTGGAGGAGATCAACCTGTCCAAGGAAACCCGGGTGCCGAAAATTTTCTCGGATGCAATCCGTGCCGCCAATGTTCTTGTGCGCAGGATTGCGGCGCAGCAGGAGGACCTGGAGGGCATGGGAACCACGGTTGTCACCGCCTCCTATGCGGACGGGGTATTGACATGCGCGAATGTGGGTGACAGCCGATTGTACGTCGTCGGCAGGGAGATTCGACAGATCACGCGGGATCATTCCTACGTCGAAGAAATGGTTCGAATGGGAAGTCTTGAGAAGAATGAAGCGAGGAATCATCCGAAAAAGAATGTGATTACAAGAGCAGTCGGCGCGGAGGATACGGTGGAACCGGATTTCTTTACCGTAAAGCTGGAAGAGGGAGAAATGATCCTCATGTGTACCGACGGTCTTACCAACATGTTGGAAGACGAAGAGATCCGCATGATCTTGAGCGGAGCAAGGGACATCGTGGAAAAGGCACAGGAGTTGGTGAATGCCGCCAATGAAAAGGGCGGAAAGGACAATATCACCGTGGTACTGATCGAACCCTTTGCATAGGGAATTGTCCGCTTAAGATTTCAGAATGGAGATTTTGTATGATAAAGATTGGAATGATGATCGGCGATCGCTATGAGATCCTTGAAAAGATCGGTACAGGCGGTATGTCGGATGTATATAAAGCGAAGTGCCATAAGCTGAACCGTTATGTTGCGGTCAAGGTACTGAAGCAGGAATTTTCCGAGAACGAAAATTTTGTATCCAAGTTCCGCATTGAAGCGCAGGCGGCAGCGGGACTGATGCATCCCAATATTGTGAATGTGTATGATGTCGGAGAGGAGAACGGGATCCATTATATCGTAATGGAGCTGGTGGAAGGCATCACACTGAAAAAATACATTGAGAAAAAGGCAAGACTTTCCTACAAAGAGGCGGTCAGCATTGCAATACAGGTGAGCATGGGGATTGAGGCTGCTCACAAAAATCATATCATTCACCGGGATATCAAACCGCAGAACGTGATCATCTCCAAAGACGGCAAGGTGAAGGTTACGGATTTTGGTATTGCCAAGGCTGCGACCAGCAACACGATTACCTCCAATGTCATGGGATCGGTTCACTATACCTCACCGGAGCAGGCAAGAGGCGGTTACAGCGACGAGAAGAGTGATATCTATTCTCTGGGTATCACGATGTTTGAAATGTTGACGGGACGGGTTCCCTTTAACGGAGAGACCACGGTTGCGATTGCAATCAAACATATTCAGGAGGAATTCCCTTCCCCGAAGGAGTATGTCCCTGAAATACCTGCGGCGGTGGAAAGCATTGTGATGAAATGCTGTCAGAAGTCTCCGGACAGACGATATCAAAGTATGTCGGAGCTGATTGCCGATTTAAAGCAGTCCCTGCTCAATCCGGATGATAATTTTGTGGTGATGAATGATCCGGAGATGGAGGGTGGAACACGCACCATTACCGACAGCGATATTGCGCGGATTAAGCGGCGCAGCAATTACCCGGACAGGGATCCCGGGGAGCATGAGGACACCATGCGCCTGGCAGCCGATGTCAACCAGGAATACGAAGAAGATATGGAGGATGAGGATGATTATGACTACGATCCCAAGATGGAGCGCATGACTACTGCGCTTGCTGTGATTGCAGGCATTATCATCTGTGTGATTATTGTGATTCTTGCCACAAAGCTCTTTGGTGGGAATCGTTCGGAAAGACCCAATAACAGCCCGATTCAGACGCAGGAGAGCAGCACGGAGGAATCCCAGACAGCACCGGAGTTTGTGAAGATGCCTAATGTGGCGGGACTTACGGATGTTGATGCCCAGGGGAATCTCACAGCGCTCGGACTTCGGGTGGAGCTTACCTATGAGGAATCGGACAGCATTCCCGCGGGACAGGTGATCAGTGCCAATGTTTCGGCCGGATCACAGATAGAGGTGGGCAGCACCGTGACACTTTTGATCAGCGCGGGATCGCAGGGCGTTGAAGTGCCTTCCGTTACGGAGCTTACCTGGGAAGAGGCCAACAATTCCCTGTTGAGTCTTGGATTTTTGGTCAATAAGGTTGAGAATTATTCCGATACCGTGGAGGCCGGATTTGTGATTTCACAGACCCCCGCGCAGGGCAATAAGGCGCCGAAGGGCAGTGTGATTACCGTGACGGTCAGTCTCGGTAAAGATAAGGTACGGGTACCGAATCTGATGGGACTTACGGAGCAGGACGGTATCATTGAAGTCACCGAAGCGGGCCTGGAGATCGGTTCCATTTCCTATGTGTACAGCGAAGAGGTGTCGAAGGATTTGATTTGTTATCAGAGTTCTTCCCACGGTTCCTATGTGGAGCCGGGAACGACGATTGATATCAAGGTGAGCCTTGGAATCGAGAGTGTCACATATAAATGTGAGACCATCATTTCCGCACCCACGACAAGTGAGGCACCGGATTATGTGTCGGGAACCGAGGTGGCCGTGAATCTCACTACGGACGGCGGTCAGGTGCTGTTGGATACCAAGTATTCCAGCTTCCCTCAGGCAGCTAATTACTATGGCCTGAAGGATTCCGGCGGTACGCTGACGATGACCTATACGGTGACCACACCGTCCACTACGACTACCAATCCGGAGACCGGGGAGGTTACCACGGTGCCCGGGACGACACAGACCAAGTCCTTTACCAGGAGAATTGATTTTGCACGCGAGTAAGGAACATTTATGGTTGGAAAAATAATCAAAGGAATTGCCGGATTCTATTATGTCTTTACGAGTGAGACCGGACTGGTGTACGAGTGCAAGGCCAAGGGCGTGTTTCGCAAGGATCACAGGAAACCCCTGGTGGGGGACGATGTGGAACTGGAAGTGTTGGATGAGGCAAAAAGCCTCGGCAATATCACGGAGCTTTATCCGCGCAAAAGTGAACTGATCCGACCGGCGGTTGCCAATGTGGATCAGGCACTGGTGATTTTTGCAATTACCAGACCTCAGCCCAGCCTCAATCTCCTGGATCGCTTTTTGATCATGATGGAGCAACAAAAGCTGCCCTGCATTGTCTGTTTTAACAAGGTGGATATTGACGAGGAAGACTGCGGGCAAACGTACGAGCGAATCTATGCAGCGGCCGGTTATCGGACATTGACGGTGAGTGCCAGGACACAGGTGGGCGTAGAAAAACTGCGCGGGCTTCTTGCGGGAAAGACGACAACGGTTGCCGGCCCCAGCGGCGTTGGTAAATCTTCCCTGATCAACTGCCTGCAGAGTGACCGGGTGATGGAGACCGGAAACATCAGCGAAAAGGTGGAACGGGGAAAGCATACAACAAGGCACAGTGAACTTCTGACACTCTCCGATAACACCTTTATTCTGGATACCCCGGGGTTTAGTTCACTGGAACTCTTTGATCTTGAAAAAGAGGAACTCTGGCGGTGTTATCCGGAGTTTGCAGCGTATGAAAAGTATTGTAAATTCGGTGGCTGCTCCCACATCCATGAACCGGTCTGCGGAGTTCGTGAGGCAGTGGAAAAGGGGCAGATTGAGCGTGTGCGATACGATAACTACAGGCTGCTCTATGAAGAACTCAAGGGGAAGGAAAAATATTAGACGCAGACTTTAAGCAATTGAGAAACAGGGTGTAGGGAAGCGTATGAGCAACAATACGAACTGGACGAATTTGGGAGAACAGATTGTGGACTCCGTCTCGGATGCGTTGAGCACCGGGGATTTCAGCCAACTGAATACATTGGTATCGGATACGGTGAACAATGCGCTGACGGAGGCGAGACTTCAGGCGGCTGCCGAGAGACAGCGTCAGGAGGAATTGGTCAGGAAGAAACAGCGGGACTGGCAGCAGAGCAGAGAGGAGTATACCGAGAAGGAAAAGGAGTGGAGACACCGTCAGGAGGAACTGCGAATTCAGGAGCGCGAGCGCCGGGAAGCCTGGAGAAGGGAGCAGCAAACCCGTGCCCGCAAAGAGGCGGGGAGACGGGAAGAACTCCGCACAGCCCGCGCCAGAGAACAGGCGGCATGGCAGCAGTTAAAGGCTTCGGGCAATCCCGTGCGGAGTGTCCGGAATCTGGTGAAGACAAAACGGGTGGGCAGTGTCAGCGGAATCCTGTATATCATATTTGGTTCTATCGGGATGGGCGGTGCCGCAATTGCACTCTTTGTCCTCTCGATTCTGTATCTTACCGGACATGGAGTAACCGGCGGAATGATTTTGGCGGGTATTCTTATCCTGCTGTTTGTACTCATGCTGCGTGCGGGAATCGGCAAACGTGCGCGTCTGCAGAGAGCCGACAGGTACATTCAGGTGTGCGGACAGAAAATGTACGAGACCATAGAAAAACTGGCAAGACAAACCAACAGCAGTATTCGTTTTGTACGAAGAGATCTCAAGAAAATGCTTCGCATCGGTATGTTCCCCGAGGGACATCTGGATGATCAGGGAACCTGTTTTATGCTCAATGATGTGGTGTATCATCAGTATTTACAGACGGATGCGGCATACCGGCAGCGCGCAAGCCTTGAGACCACTGCCGATAAGGAGGAGAAATCTCTTTCCGAGCAGATTGCGGAAGCCCGCAGACAGCAGGAAAACGAGTTGAATGCGATGATTTCGGAGGGAATGGAATACATTCGCAAACTGCGGGATCTGAACGATGAAATCGCCGATGAATCCATCTCGAAAGAATTGTTTACATTGGAGAATCTGCTGAATCAGATTTTTGACAGAGTGCGGGAACATCCGGAACAAATGGCGCGCATGCATAAGATGATGGATTATTATCTCCCGACGACGGTGAAACTGGTCGAAGGCTATCGGGAGTTTTCGAAGGTTACCGTGCCGGGTGAGGATATTCTCACGGCTCAGGCTGAGATCGAAAAGACACTTGGAATCATCAACAAGGCCTTTGCAGAGCTTTTGAATCACCTGTTCCAGGAATCCGCATTTGACGTGACAACGGACGCACAGGTATTACAGACCATGTTGGCCCAGGAAGGACTTACGGGAGGCATGGACGAGTTTGAAAAGGCATCGAAAGAGAAAGTACCGGCAGGTTGAGCCGGATAAAAAGGAATGGAGGACACAATAGTGAGTAAGGATTTGGATGAGATGTTAAAGGAGGCACCTACACTGACCCTCTCCCCGCTCCCCGATACCCGGGAGGAGATTGTGGTTGCTAAGACGCAGGAGAGTGCTTCTGCGACAAGTGCACAGGAGGATCAATATGAGGTCCAGCTCACCCCGGAAGAGCAGAAGATGGTGGACGATTTCGCGGCACAGATCGATCTGACCAATACCCAGCAGGTATTGCAGTTCGGCGCCGGCAGCCAGAAAAAGATTGCAGATTTCTCGGAGTCTGCGCTGGGCAGTGTTCGCACCAAGGATATGGGTGAAATCGGACAGATGCTGACCGATGTGGTGGCACAGCTTCGTGATTTTGAAACCGAGGAGGAGCGCGGCGGTTTTCTGGGATTGTTCAAGAAGAGCGGAGACAGACTTGCCAGCTTAAAGGCAAAATACGACAAGGCAGAAGTAAACATCGGCAAGATCAGCAAAGCCATGGAGGAACATCAGATCACGCTCCTTAAGGATGTGGCTATGCTGGATAAAATGTATGAACTGAACCTGAATTATTTCAAGGAATTGTCCATGTACATACTGGCCGGCAAGAAAAAGCTGGAGGAAGCGAAGACGGTTGAACTTCCGGCTATGCTGAAGCGGGCGGAGGAGAGCGGATTGCCTGAGGATACACAGGCTGCCAAGGATTTTGCGGCTCAGATCGAGCGCTTTGAGAAGAAAATCTATGATCTGGAGCTTACAAGGACGATCTCTCTTCAGATGGCTCCGCAGATTCGGCTCATTCAATCCAACGACACCGCAATGTCGGAGAAGATTCAGTCCACACTGGTGAACACCATCCCTCTCTGGAAGAGTCAGATGGTGATTGCGATTGGTCTGGATCATTCCAGAGATGCGGCGAGAGCACAGCGTGAGGTCACCGACATGACCAATGAGCTTTTGAAGAAGAATGCGGAGTCCCTGAAGGTGGCAACCATTGAGACCGCGAAGGAGACAGAGCGCGGCATTGTAGATATCGAGACCCTTACCGCCACCAACCAGACGCTGATCAGTACTCTGGATGAGGTCATGAAAATCCAGGAGGAGGGTCGGACGAAGCGCAAGAACGCAGAGATTGAACTTCGCAGAATCGAGACCGAGATGCGTGAGAAGCTGCTCGCCATGAGCAAATCCTCCACCCAGGGCATTACGGAGTCATAAGAGAATTCAACTTTTATGGAACGTTGTGGAGTCTGGCAAAGACATTGTCTTTGTCAGACTTTTTTATTTTGTTTTGCTAATCTATATTTACAATATATTGTTATTCGAGGTTAAGAAATGGCTGTTCTCTACCGAAAAACAGAGTATGATATAGCAGCTGAAACGGATTTCGGCGACCATTTCTATCCTGATCTGCCATTGTCATGGATGACATCGGTATGGGAGGATCTGCTTTTATTTCTGCTCTCATAGAACATCGCTGAAATCCCTTTCGAAATTCACAATCCCGGAGAACAATTCAAGGAGGAAGAGTATGGGCGTAGTGACGGATGTTGCCAAGAGTGTGCACGACAATGGGACGAAATCGCAGGCAGTTGATATGAAAAATGTGGATTACGAGGAGGTAAAAGCCAGGGATTATGCGAAGGGGAGGACCATCGGTAATCCGAAACTGAGTGAGAAGGCAACCAAATATTATGAGGAATTGAAGAAGAAATTCTCCAATATGGATTTTATTCTGGTGAGCACCGACCAAAAGGAGACAGCAAAGGCTCAGGCAGCAAGCTATGGCAATGCAAGCAAGATGGTGGTTCTGATCGATGAGGAGAAGATCGAACGCATGGCGGAGGATGAGAATTATCGCAGGCAGTATGAGGCGGTGATCCGAAATGGGGCAAACAGTTTGTCCCAGATGGCACAGAAACTGTCGTCTGCCGGAGTGAACGTCAAGAGCTTCGGTATGCAGGTGAAGGACGGAAGAGCCTCTTTTTTTGCCGCAGTGGACAAGTCTTTCCAGGATCAGCGAACCCGTCAGCAGAAGCGTATCGCAGAGAAGAAGGCTGCTCAGAAAGCAGATGCCCGGAAGGCGGAGAAGAAAGCTGCTGAAAAGAAACGCACGGAGAAACTTAAGGAGAGCCGGTCGGAGAAGGCAGACCGGGAAGCCGAACGGATGGAAGCTTGGAACGAGGATGCTGTGGAAGTCATTTCCGCTTCCTCAGTGGATGAGCTGATGCTTCGTTTGGAAGATTATCGTTTTGCCAGAATGAGCGATCACCTGCAGACGGAAAGTGAAAAACAGATCGGGCAGAGTGTCGATTATTCCGTATAGCAGATTTGAGGACGTTCCTTGAGCCACGTTGAGCGCCCTTTGGTTATATGAACGCCTTCTTTGCTATAAGAGCTGTTCTCAAGGCTGTTAAGCAGAAGCTTCAGGCATCACTTCTTATGGTGATCGTTATTTTGATACATTTGGATGAGACGAGCGGTATTTGAGTGCCGCAGGATTACGGGACGGCTCCGGAAGACCTGCCGGAATCAGGGAATCAGGATTCATTGCCGGGAACGATTCTTCTGGGAATAAAAACAATGGATTAGCAATAACGTGGACAAGCGCAATTGCGTGGTGGGCATTTGACTGTGGCTGCCACGCTTTTTGCGTTTATTATGTATGAATAAGTGTTTTTGTGATTTCGTTCGTACTATATGCGACTGGTCAAAGGAAAGAACCGGAGGTACCAAAAGTGAATGATACGAAAATCAGATCCGAGATTCTGAAACGAAACGAAAAAGTATTTACGATGGTTGTTGACAAATATGCAAAACTTCTCTGGAAAATAACTGCCGCTATTCTGATCAACTCTTCATCTGCCTGTGAGGTTGAAGAGTGCGTGGCAGATGTTTTTATCTATCTCTGGGAGCATCCGGAAAAATATGACCCGGATAAGGGAAAACTCTCTTCCTGGCTGTCGATGCTTGCAAGAAGTCGGGCCATTGATAGATTTCGCAAATTAAGAAAGGAAAAAGAGATTTTCCTCGATGGTGTTGTGATGAAAGAGGAAGCCTTTGAAGTCTCGGATAGGGGAGAGAATGAGCAAGTCGAAAAACTGCGGGAATGCCTGCAGAAACTGGGGGACGAAGAGAGGAATATCCTGATGAGGCGTTTCTGTTATGATCAAAAGGTCTCGGAGATTGCCCTTGCCCTGGAGATGAAACCGAAGCAGGTGGAAAATCGAATTTACAATGCGAAAGCGAAATTGAGAAAAATGATGGAGGATTAAAAATGGCAAAATTTAGTAAGACAAATCTGCATAATATTAAGTCTATCATTCGGGAGGAAACGGGTGTCAATATGGGAAAAGCAACGGTCCTATATAACGATGCCGTCAGAAAATATGCGCTGGTCACCGGCTGCCTTTTGTGCCTTGCATCGTTATCTGCCTTTGCCTATTACAAGTTTTCCGGTATAAATGGTGACGAGGCTGCATTTTCGTCCGTTTACCTGGGGGACGGAAAGTATGAGATCATCATTACGAATCTGTCGGATCATGAATTGAAATTGCAGGATAACGTCAAAGTAATGCAATGGTCAACCGGGGAACCGGTGGACGGAAACCCGGATTTGATACGCTTTGACAGCGATACAATCGAACCCAATTCCACGGGAGTGATAAAGATTGACATTTCAGAAGGGTACGATGTTGAGCGCATGAGAGAGAATATCGGAGACGGAGACTGGTACTATTTTGTGCTCACAAATAACAACTTTGCCTTTGGACAGGACTGGATGTGCTCTTTTGACTTTGAGAGACAGAATCCGGAGGATGCCCTGAGCGAACATCAGACTTTTGTTGAGCAGAAGGTAGAGAATGCACAAGAACAAGCTCCGGAATATGAAAGAGGAGAGTTGGCTTTTGCGGATTGGGGACTTCCCGTTTCGGTATTAACCGTATCCTCCTGCTTTGGGGAACAGGACGACGGGTCCTATTGCGACCATATCAATATCGTTGGGAACGAGGGGGATGCCATATTCGCCGTTTATGATGGAACCATTTCAAAGGTTGGATTTGATGCCGCAAACGGGAATTATATTATATTAACCCTGGAAAACGGAACAACCGTTCAATATGGTCATCTGAAAGAGATCAAGGTATCGGAGGGGGATGCTGTATCAAAGGGATCCGAGATCGCCACGATGGGAAAGACCGGAATGGCAACAGGAGTGAATTTGTCATTCGCTGTCCGTGTAAACGGTGAGAATATCAATCCGATTCGTTGACAGGGACGTTCCCTTTACCACGATGCCGGGGAATCTGCACACTCAATTCGTGCAGTTTATCATTTAATTCATCAATATCTTAAGTTGACGGATGATTTTTATAATGCACATCCGAATCCGCCGTTCCTTTTCAAAATTGCGCTCCTGTATATTCGGGAAGCGAGCGGGGTGTGGAGGACGCAGCAAAGAAGCAGATACCCCGCGAAAAGCGGCGA